>JAUWBH010000082.1 GCA_030605085.1 Promethearchaeota archaeon
CCTTTCAAGATCTTCTGCATTAGCATCTAAAGCAACGGGGTATCCTTTAGCTTATATCGCTGCCAAATTGGCTATAGGTTACACTTTACCTGAGTTAAAAAATAAAATAACAGGTATTACAACCGCTTGTTTTGAACCTGCGTTAGATTATCTTGTATTAAAAATACCTAGGTGGGATTTAACTAAATTTCAGAGAGTAGATAGAAAGATATCGTCAATGATGAAGAGCATAGGTGAAGTGATGGCAATAGGACGGACATTTGAAGAAGTATGTCAAAAAGCAATCAGAATGCTGGATATTGGAATGAAAGGTTTAGTTGGGAATAATATTGAGCCAATTGAGGACATTAACGAATTAAAATATGCATTGAATAATCCAACCGATTTAAGAATATTCCGTATTGTCGAAGCTATTAAACGAGGTATTTCTATAGATGAAATTTATCGCTTATCTCGAGTTGATAAGTGGTTCCTATATAAATTAAAGCATGTTATCGATATCGAGAAAAATCTGAGAGATTTAGATTTTCTGGAGGCAAATGATGATGATAAAAGGTATTGGTTTGAAAGAGCTAAACGTTTTGGGTTTTCAGACGGACAAATAGCAAAACTAATAGGAATTGATGTAATTATTGTAAGAAGAATTCTAAAAAAAAAATATGGGATTAGACCTTTTGTTAAAAGAATTGACACGCTTGCCGCAGAATGGCCAGCGATTACTAATTATCTCTATCTTACCTATGCTGCTTCAGAACATGATATAGATTTTGAGCAGGAACATAAAGAAAATCTTCGAAAAGTAATTGTTTTAGGTTCGGGAACTTACCGAATTGGAGCCTCAGTGGAATTTGATTGGTGTTCTGTGAATTGTCTTTGGGGGCTAAAGAAATTAGGTATTGATCAAGCAATCATGATCAATTATAATCCTGAAACGGTATCAACCGATTACGATATTTCTGATAAATTGTATTTTGAGGAACTTTCTGGAGAGAGAGTCTTGGATATTGCTGAACTTGAAAAGCCAGATGGCATTATAGTGTCCGTTGGAGGGCAAATAGCCCAAAATCTAGCTGCTAAATTTTTCAAATATTCAGAATTTTTTAGAAAAGTTAACCTAAATATTCTCGGAACACATGGCAGTAGGATTGATATGGCAGAAGATCGTTCAAAATTCAGTAATTTGTTGGATCAATTAAATATAAAGCAACCTCAATGGGCGATGTTGACAATGGAAAATGAGGCAATTGAGTTTGCAAAAAGAGTAGGATATCCCGTGCTGGTAAGGCCTTCATATGTACTTAGTGGTGCAGCGATGAGGGTCTCATACGATAAAATAACACTGCAAGACACTCTTGACCTAGCTGCTGCAGTATCAAAGGAATATCCGGTTGTTATTACTAAATTTTTTACTAACGCTAGAGAGATAGAATGTGATGGAATCTCCGATGGGACAAATGTTTTTATTGGAGCTATTGTAGAACATTTAGAAAATGCAGGCATCCATTCGGGAGATGCCACAATGGCAATTCCTCCACAGACAATTTCGGATAAGGTAATCAAAGATATTGAGGATTATACTAAAAGAATTGCCCTAGCTTTAAAGATTAGAGGTCCTTTTAATGTTCAATATTTAGTTAAGAATGAAACGGTATATGTGATTGAATGTAATCTTCGTTCTAGTCGTAGTATGCCATATGTCTCAAAAACTCGTGGTATTAATCTCATGAGACTAGCGGCTGAAGTCTTTATGGGAAAAAAAATCCCTCAGAGATTAATGAATTTACCTTATGGTGATTATGTTTCTGTGAAGGCTCCTATGTTCTCATTTATGCGTCTTGATAAAGCAGATGTCCTCTTAGGAGTAGAAATGGCAAGTACAGGTGAATGTGCAGCAGTTGGAGAGGATTTCCCTGATGCTTTAATAAAAGCTCTTGAATCTACTGGAATAAATATTCCTATACATGGAGGAAATGTTCTTATCTCTGTAGGCGGTGAAGAATTAAAAAGACAAATTGTCCCTCTAACTAAAAAACTAAAGGATTTAGGATTTACGATTTTTGCTACTGAAGACACTGCCTTAACCTTAAAAAATAATGGGATATACGCCGTAAAATTGTATAAAATCCACGAATATGGTATGGAGCCCAATATTATGGGTTGTCTTCAGAATGGAGCCATAGATTTAGTTATTAATATACCCCTTCCCACGACAGTAGAGGAGAAATTTAGAACAATAATGGAAGATGAATACAAAATTAGGCGGATGGCTGTGGATTTTAATATTCCCGTAATAATAAATTTACAGTTAGCTGAAGCTTTAATCGATGCTATCGAAAAATTTAGAAGAAAGGAATTATCTATTAAATCTTTAAACGAATACCATAAAGAGTTGAAAGAATTCTACTGGTAATACTACTACTACAAATCTAATAATCCCAAGTTTATTTTTAATTTCCTAATTTTATACTCTAAAAGGTTATTGATGGGTTATTATAGATGTTAAGATAGTTTAATTAGTGTTATCATATTATATTTAAAAAACTATCATTCAAATATTAAAAGCAATGATATATAGAACTGAACGACCTGCCATCTTAATGTTTCAAGATGGAACCTATTTTGAAGGTATAGATATTGGAGCTACTAAAAAAGTTTTAGGCGAAGTTACTTTCTCAACCATTCCGGGATCTGGGTATATAGAGGCTTTAACGGACCCTACATTTAAGGATCAGATTGTACTTTTTACATATCCCTCTATTGGGAATTATGGTGTTCCAGATAAGATAAAGGACGAATATGGTATAATTAGACAATTTGAATCAGATTCTATCAAATTAAATGGGATAATTGTTAATGAGTACTGCAAAATTCCAAGTCATTACGAAAGCGTTAGAACTTTAGAAAATTGGCTCATTGAGGAGGAAATCCCCGGTATCCAATGGATTGATACAAGGCTGTTAACACAATCCTTTGTCGAAGAAGGAAGTAAATTAGGATTAATCCAAGTATATGATGTTGGTGAAAAACCAAATATTGACGAATTAAAAGAAGAAGCTAAAAATATTGAGAATCCCAAAGATAAAAATCTAGTAGAAAGCGTAACCGTTAAAGAAATAAGGAAATATTCACCCGCTAATCCAAAAGGAACTGTTGTTATTTTGGATTTAGGTGTAAAAAATAACATTATTAGAACATTGCTATCTAAAAATTTAGAAGTTATTTTAGTTCCATATCACTATGATTACAATAAGATAATAGAGTTAAATCCAAATGGAATTTTATTAACAAATGGACCAGGAAATCCAAATATTTTACAACAACCTATAAAAACAGCTAAAGAATTAATTGAAAACAACATTCCAACTATGGGTATTGGACTTGGCCACAACATAATTGGAATGGCTGCGGGTGCAACATGTTATAAAATGATTGCTGAACATAGAGGTGGTAGAACTACTGTAGAAAATGGCGCAGACCGTTGTCACATAACGTTTCAAAACCATGGATACTGTTTAAAGGATTTTGAAAAGGACAGTTTTAAGGAATTATTCCATGATAAGGACGATGAAACAAATGAAGGTTTAATTCACCAGAGTAAGCCAATTTTCACTGTTGCATTTAATCCAGAAGCATCTCCGGGAGCGTTAGATATGAAAAAACCAATATTTGATAAATTTATGAAATTTATGGAGGTATTATAAAATGCCCCTAGATAAATCCTTAAAGAAAGTTATGGTATTAGGTTCTGGAGCTGTAAGAATAGGTCAAGCAGGAGAATTCGATTATAGCGGAAGTCAAGTTCTAAAAGCATTAAACGAGGAAGGGATTAAAACGATTTTAGTAAACCCTAATATAGCAACTATTCAAACGGACCCTCAAATGTCCCATAAAGTGTATTTACTCCCTATTAATGTTAAATATGTCGAAGCAATAATTAAAAAAGAAAGACCAGATGGAATCTGCTTGGCTTTTGGGGGACAAACAGCTCTTAATGTAGGTGTAGAGCTATATGAAGCGGGAATTCTAGATAAATACGATGTTAAAGTTTGTGGCACTCCTATTAAAGCTATTGAAGCAACTGAAGATAGAAATTTATTTGTTAAAGCAATGAATGACGTTGACTGTCCTGTCTGCAAAAATATAGCGGTAAATAATTACAAAGATGCTATAAAAGCAGCGAAAGAAATAGGTTTTCCTATAATGTTGAGGGTTGGATATGTTTTGGGAGGCAGAGGTTCTGCATTTATTTACAATTGGGACCAATTCGAAAGATTAGCGAAAAGAGGTCTAGCCCAATCAAGAATTAATCAAATCTTAATCGAAGAAAGTGTATGGGGTTGGAAGGAGATTGAATTTGAAATTCTTCGAGATGCAGAAGACAATTGTTTCATCAATTGTAGCATGGAGAATATAGATCCATGTGGAATACATACAGGAGACTCAATTGTGGTTGCCCCTGCCCAAACATTGACTGATGAAGAATTACAAATGCTCCGTTCTGCATCAATACGAGCAACTAAAGGTGTCGGGGTATGTGGAGAATGTAACATTCAATGGGCACTAGATCCTTTTTCTAAAAAATTTAGAGCGATTGAAATTAATGCTCGATTATCTAGGTCCTCAGCACTAGCTTCAAAGGCTACTGGTTATCCATTAGCATATATAGCGGCAAAAATAGCAGTTGGGTATACACTACCTGAGTTATTAAATCAAATAACGCTCAAAACCACTGCACATTTTGAACCTGCAACAGATTACATGATTTTAAAATATCCGCGCTGGGATTTGACTAAATTTAAGAGGGTAGAAAGGCGTATTGGGCCGCAAATGAAGGGTGTAGGCGAATGCATGTCGATTGGACGCAGTTTCGAAGAAGTCTGCCAAAAAGCTATACGAATGCTAGATATCGGATTAAAAGGATTCGTAGCTAATGAGCTTGAACCAATTAAGGATATTAACGAATTGAAATATGAATTGAGAAATCCAACTGATTTACGATTTTTAAGAATTGGAGAAGCAATAAAGCGAGGCATATCCATTGATGAAATTTATGAAAAATCTATGGTCGATAAGTGGTTTCTCTATAAACTTAAAAATATAATAGATATTGAGCAAAATCTGAAAGAATTAGATTTCTTGGGATCATCAGACGAAGAAAAACAATATTGGTTGATGAGAGCTAAAAGATATGGTTTTTCAGACGGTCAAATAGCAAAGATAATCGGTATAGATACTCCTACAATAAGGAGATTACGAAAAAGATATAATATTGTTCCTTATGTGAAGATGATAGATACATTAGCGGGGCAATGCGTTCCTACAAGGCATTATTTATATCTTACTTATTGGGGAAACAAACATGATATCGATTTTGAAAAGGAAGAGAAGCAGAATCTTAAAAAAGTAATTGTATTAGGCTGTGGAACTTATCGAATAGGAAGCAGTTGTGAGTTCGATTGGGGTAGCGTTAACTGTCTTTGGGGCTTACAGAAATTAGGTATTGATAAAGCTATAATGATAAATTATAATCCTGAAACTGTTTCAACCGATTATGATGTTGTAGATCGCTTATATTTCGAAGAACTTTCGGGTGAAAGAGTTTTGGATATTTGTGAACTTGAAAAAGCTTATGGCATAGTTTTAAATGCAGGAGGGCAAATAGCACAAAATTTAGCAACTAAGTTTGCTAAATACTCTGAATTTTACCGAAAAGCCAATATAAATATTTTAGGGACTCATGGCTCTCGCGTAGATATGGCGGAAGACAGAGCTAAATTCAGTTCTCTTTTGGATCAGCTGGAGATAAAACAACCAGAATGGGCGATGTTAACAACAAAAGAAGACGCTATTAAGTTTGCTAAAAAAGTACAATATCCTGTTCTCGTAAGACCTTCCTACGTATTAAGTGGTGCGGCAATGAGGGTCTCATATGATGAGAAAACATTACTTGATACTCTCGATTTAGCTGCTGCAGTCTCAAGAGAATATCCCGTTGTAATTACTAAATTCTTTACGGACTCACGTGAAGTAGAATGTGATGGCGTATGCGATGGTGAAAATGTTCTTATTGGCGCAATTGTTGAACATATTGAGAATGCGGGTGTGCATAGTGGAGATGCTATTATGTCAATTCCTCCACAAACGATTTCAGATAAAGTAGTTAAAGATATTGAGGACTATACCAGGAGAATTGCTCTAGCTCTTAAAATAATGGGACCCTTCAACATTCAATACTTGGTAAAAAATGAAAAAGTTTATGTAATTGAATGTAACCTTCGTTCAAGCAGGAGTATGCCCTATGTTTCCAAAATACGCGGAATTAATTTAATGAAATTAGCAGCAGAAGTCATATTGGGTAAAAAAATTCCTAAGAGACTTTTAGATTTGCCCTACGGTGAGTTTGTTGGTGTAAAAGCGCCAATGTTTTCGTTCATGCGACTAGAGAACGCTGATGTAATATTGGGCGTTGAAATGAATTCAATGGGCGAAGTGGCGGCAATTGATGAAGACTTTCCTGATGCCTTGATGAAATCTCTTGAAGCAGCAGAAAACTACATTCCTATTGATGGTGGTAATATTTTGATCTCAATTGGAGGGGAAGAATTAAAAAAACAAGTAATTCCCATCGCTAAAAAACTAAAGGGTCTGGGATTTACGATTTTTGCCACTGAAGACACTGCGATAGCTCTCAAAAATGAAGGTATTGAAGCAGTTAGGTTGTATAAAGTTCATGAAACGGGAATGGAACCTAATATTTTGAGATGTCTTCAAGACGGACGGATAGATATGGTGATTAACATTCCTTTGCCGACAACTGTAGAATCAAAATTTAGACAAATAATGGAAGATGAATATAAAATAAGACGTATGGCAGTTGATTATAATATCCCCGTTATTATTAACCTTCAATTAGCTAAAGCAATCGTTGATGCCATCGAAAAAGTACGAGAAAAGCCATTAGTTGTTAAATCTTTAAATGATTATCATCGTATGTTAAAAGAAGTATACTGGTAGTCTGATTTAAACCTTTAATTTTCCTTAAAATTTTTAGTATTTAACTAGATACTTACGATTTTTCCAAAAAAGTTTTAAAAATCGATTCGCGAAACTCTTTTGGTTGAATTTGCAATTCTTCATTAATCCACATCTTAGATTTAATTTCATCAAGTAATTCTTCTAACTTTAAATCATACGCTATATCTATGTCCGACACATTATCATAATATAAGATTACATATTTAAAATCTCCTTATATAGGATTATTAACTTATTAATAATTTACATTTATTTAAATATCTTTAGAGGAAATATTATATAAAAAAAGGAAAATAGAGTATATTAATTCTTTTATAATTATGGGGGAACTAAAAGATGCTTTAAAGGAATTTAAAGATGGAGTTCTTCTTGAATAACCTGATGAGAGAGAGTTAAAGGCGCGAGAGGAAGAGAAAATACGGAATGAAGAAGAATTGGAGAAAATTAGGCAAGCATTAGAAAAGTAGGAATTACAGCTACTTGAATGCGTAATCCTAAGATTGCTCACGAGCTTTTTGTTAACCAGCTTGAAACCACTTTCTGAAACTTTTTAATAATGGTAATAAATTCAATTAATCGAGAGAGTATTATTCATTTAGAAGGATTTCTGAGAAATAATCAACTATTAAATTTATTACTAATTCTCCTAATTCCTTTATAGGTTTTACTTTTCCACCGTCTAAGGTTCTAAGAGCTTTTAAACATTTCCATAAATTATGGGTATCATTTTCCTTAGTACCTAAATGCTCTGGATATTTACCTTGTATTAAATAACCTCCTAGTCCTCCGAGTGGTGGCCATTTTTTTAGAGCATTATCAAAGTCTTTTTCAAGTTCTTTGTTCATTATTTTTAATTTCTCCTCATCCATAGCACCTATAGCATATAACATGGAATGTTCCATATGGCCTGCATGACCTGCACTCGTCATAATTTTGTATAATTCTCTTTTTATTTTTTTAGGATTACCTCCCTTCAAAGCGAGCTCTTTAGTTAGCCCCTCTATTGCCCCTAATATTTTATCCGTGTTGTCCTGTGCAAGTCTTTCTAGAGAAGGAATTATCACTTTCTCTAATTTGAGATCGTTTTTAATTTCCTCTTCATATTCAAAAAGGGGATTATTACCACCATGACCTGTATAAATGAATATCTTAGAAGCAGGAAAACCCATTTCTTTATAGATATTGATGTGGTATCTCAAAAATCCTTTTAATCTTTCCACTAATTCTTTTACAGGAATGTATTTAGGAGACCAGAGCCTTCCGGCGTCAGTAAAATCCGTAGTCCATGGGACATGTGCCACATACCTTGAACCTGTTTTAACTGATATAAGATGTGCAACTCTTTGAGCATGTAAATCATCTGCTATTCTTGGCAGCGCATATCCATGACCTTCTTCAGGATTACCTATCGAAAAAATCAGCCACTTTCCTTCGTTTTTTTCGTAGGGTCCCCAGTCATCCATTTTTCCATCTAACGATAATTCAGAATTTTTTTCAGACATAGTCTTGATTTAGAAGAAATCATTTTAAAAATTTTTCTTGAAGAAGTAAAACTATTATATTTAAAGGTCTAAGAATTTGTAAGTTTATTAAAACACTTTTAATTATACTTTTCATCGGGTTTATGAAGTAAGAATTTTATAACTTGGGTAAATGTGAAATAGTCATGCCGGGACCGGGAATGGATATAATTGGAGATGAAGAGAAAAAAGCCCTCATGGAAGTTATTGAGTCAGGTTATCTTTATCGGTATGGGGATTTATCCGATCCTAAATTTAAAGCAAAAGTTTGGAATTTAGAGCAAGATTTTGCCAAAAAAATCGGATCCAAACATGCTTTAGCCGTAAGTTCAGGAACAACTGCTTTATTAACAGCATTGTGGACCTTAGGAATTGGACCTGGTGATGAAGTAATAATACCTGGATACACATTTATAGCTAGCATTACTTCAATTATATTCTCAAGAGCAATTCCCGTTCTTGCTGAAATCGATGAAACTCTAACGCTTGATCCTAAAGATGTTATAAAAAAGATTACGCCACATACCAAAGCAATAATGCTTGTTCATATGCTAGGTAATCCTGGCTATTTGGACGAAATATTAAACATAGCTCAAGAAAATCGACTCATATTAATCGAAGATTGCGCTCAGGCGCTAGGGGGGACTTTCAATGGAAAGAATGTTGGAACATACGGAAAAATGGGAACATTTAGCTTGAATGTATATAAAACGATTACAGCTGGAGATGGAGGTTTGATTGTAACTGATGATTTTGAGCTCTACAAACGAGCCTTTGCCATTCACGACCAAGGACATTTACCATTACGACAAGGAGTTGAACAAGGAAAAAGAACAGTTTTAGGTTTGAATTTTCGGATGAATGAAATAACAGCTGCAGTTGCTGGAGCACAGCTTAAGAAGCTTGATTACATAAAAAAAAAATTACATGAGAACAAAGAACGCCTCAAAAATGTATTATCTGAAATTGAAGAAATTGAATTTCGTAAAATTCTTGATAAACAAGGAGATGTAGGGACATTATTAACATTCTTTATGCCTACTGTAAAAAGTGCTGAAAAATTAGCGAAAAAAATCGGATGTACTACTGTGGCAAAATCTGGCTGGCATGTATATAATAACATGGAACATTTCCTGGGTCAGATGACAGTAACGAGTGAAAGATGCCCATTTACGTGTCCATATTACGAAGGCCCGGAAATCAGCTATTATAAAGGGATGTTACCCCAAACCGACGATTTGCTTAAAAGGGCAATTAATATTAGCGTGGGCGTGTCTGATAAAGGACTTGGATCTGCTTACGGCATTAACATTACCAGCACTCCAGAAGAAATCGATAAAGTTGCTCAAAATCTCACGCAAGCAATAAGAGAGTCTCTTTAATAAATTTAACTTTTAATTTTTAATCAAAAAAAATTGAAAAAATTACAATAAGGGAGATGATTCAACCATTAAAGCCGCTGTATTCAAAGATGTGAAAAAAATTGTATATAGAGAAGATTACCCAAAACCCGTACCTGGACCAGATGATGTTATCATTAAGGTACATTACTGTGCGATTTGTGGGAGCGATTTAACCAATTTTAAGTACAAAATGTATCAAGTTCCACTCATTATGGGCCACGAATTTGCTGGAGAAATTGTCGAAATTGGTGAAAATATTAAAAATTTCAAAGTTGGCGATAAGGCAGCCGGAGTAAGCGTGTATGATGCTGAACGTTATGTTAATATGAAACCTTTAGGTGTGATCGTAGATGGTGCTTTTGCTGAGTACATTAAAGTTCCAAAAAATTATTTATTTCACACACCTGAGAACATTTCATTATTAGAATGTACTATGATTGAAACGCTTGCGGTTGTAGTACGAGCTATCAAAAACGCCAAGATGAAAAAAAATCAAAAAATTGCTATAATTGGTGGAGGAAACATAGGATTAACGACTTTAGCCGTTTTATTAAGTGAATGGAGTCCGGAATACATAACAGTTATTGAACCACACGAATTCTTAAGGGATAAGGCTAAAGAAATGGGTGCTACTGAAGCTTTCCCTCCAAGCAAAACAAAATTAAGACGATTTTTTAAAAACCACGGTCAACCTTCGTATATTTTTGAATGTGCTGGAAACGAAAAAGCTCTAAATTTTTCTTTTGATATAATTGAACGAGGAGGAACAATTGTATTAGAATCTATTTATAAAGGAAGTATATCTCTCGGGATATTTATGCTAAACGCGAAAGAAATATCGTTAGTAGGAACCATTTCTCACGATCGAGATGATATTTTGGACGCTATCAGTTTGCTAGCTAAGAAAAAAGTTGATATGAGCAAATTAATCTCTAAGATTGTGCCTATAAAAGATATTCAGAAGGCTTTTGAAGAATTCTTAGAGCCGGGAGAAAGGAAATTTATTAAAACCATAATTAAAATATAATTCTAAAAGAAGATTTTAATCTATTTTTTAATTGCAAAAGATTTATTGAATTTTAGAGAAAAATAAAAAAATTTTTTAATTTAAAAGTCAATATCTTCTCCATCGTAGGCGTACCTGAAGAGCTTTTCGTACTCCTTGGCTGAGGGTGTTCGCGGGGTTAATACTCCACTCGGATCTTGATAACAGATACTAATTAACAGATCTAAATTTTTTTCGAGGTCTTCTTTTGATATTCCTAAATCACTCAGCTTGGGAGAAAAATCAACTTTTTTTTGAACATCTTTAATTTTATCTACAACAGTCCAAGCCGCCTTCTTGTCATCGTCGTCCCATTGGGCCCATCCTAATTGTTTTGCCATTTTGGCATATGTTTCTACAGTATTTTCCCGATCGTCGGGATTATTTAAGACAAACTGAGTTACATAATTAAGGAAAATGCCACATCCCTGTCCATGAGGCGTATGAAAGATGGCACCCCAAGTATGACTCATTGTGTGTCCTATATGAACTTGACCATTGTTAACAGCTTGACCGGCCATAGTCGCTGCTTGATGTAAATAGTCCCTCGCTTCCATGTTATTCCCATCTTTATAAGCGACAGGTAACCATTTAAAAATGAGTTCTATTGCTTTTAATCCTAACGCATAACTAAATTCATTTTTCCAAAGAGAAACCATACCTTCTAACGCATGCGACAGCGCATCAAAGGCAGTGTAAGTAGTTAATTTCGAAGGCATTCCAGCAGGAAAAATAGGATCAACAAGTGCATATGTTGGAATCAAACTCTTGTGCAAATAAAAATACTTCTTCCAAACATTATTTTGAGCGTCTAATCTAGATATTACGCTTATATTTGTTGCTTCGGCTCCAGTTCCCGAAGTGGTAGGTATAGCTATATACTTTGCTTTTTTACCAATTTCGTAAATCTCTTGGTTAAATACATGTATATCGTCAAGATTAAATTCTGGAAATTCATATAAACACCATACTATCCTTGCAGCATCTATGACGGAACCTCCACCTAAAGCAAGAATTATATGGGGTGCGTACGATATACACAGTTCTCTTGCTTTTAAAACATCAACATCATGAGGATCTGGAACTACTTCGTTAAATACTTTATATTGTCTGCCAAATTTATCTAATTTGTCTGTTAATATTTTCAAATATCCTAATTCTTCTATGTTTTTGTCTGTAACAATAAAACATTTCTCGCCCGAAATATTTTCCAAAAAATCTAAAGCATTTTCGCCATACATTATTTGAGAGCTAAGAAAATACCACATTTTTATTTAACACCTAAAAACAATTTTTTAATTTTTTTAGATTTATTTTTTAATTAATTCAACATTAATAGGAAAGTAATACTTTTATGTTTAGCATTCTTTAAAAATTTTAATTTCAAAATAAATTTAAGAAATCAATATGCTGTCCTCGAATTAAAAAAAACAGAATTAGACGGAAAGGCAAATAAATCTTCTAAATTTAAAAATTAAAGTATTAAGCATTTTTTTACTAATATTTTTATATTTGAATTTTATTAAATTATTGATTAAAAATTAGACATTTAGAAGTCAATAATAGATTTATTTCATTTTAATCTAATAGTATAAAATTATTTTGATTCATCATTTAGTCTGATAAGACATTTAGATAGATTAAAGTGGTGATTTTTGGAAGATTATAGGGAAAATTCTGCAGTGAAACAAAATTTTTTAGGATATACTGATAGGTATAGGCTAATTTTAGAAAATGTAAACGATATAATTTGGATTCTTAATGAAAAATTCAAAATTCAGTATGTTAATGAAAATACAGTTTTAAGACTATTGGGTTATAAATTAAACGATTTAATAAGAAAACCTGCAATTAATTATGTTCATACAGATGATATTGAAGATTTCCTTAGTTTGATAAAGAAAGAATTTAAAAATAGGCATGATTTATCTGAAATAAGATATAAGCATAAAGAAGGACATTGGGTTTGGTTTGAAAGTAAAGGAAAATTTTATTACAATAAAATAGGAGAATTAAAATGGTTAATAATTTCAAGGAACATTACTGAACGCAAGTTGGCGGAAGAAAAATATAAAAATTTATTTGAAAAATCTCCAAATGCCATACTACTTATTAATTTCGATGGAATAATTCTCGATGCTAACTCAACAACTAAGAAATTATTCGGTTACGATAAGGAATATTTCATTGGTAAACTCTTCTACGAATTGAAGGAAATTTATCTTTTAGGTATTAAATCTTATTTTAAGGAAATATTTAAAGCATCGTTTAAGAGCGATTTTCCTCAACCAAGAGAGGTTAAGATGAAACAAAAAAATGGTAAATTTATTTGGGTAAATATCCAAGCCTCATTAATAAAAGTTGGAGGAAATATTTTAATCCAATTTATTTTCCAAGACATTACTAAAAAAAAGAAAGCTGAAATTTTGGAAAAACAATTTAAAAATCAATTAGAAAACGAAGTTAAGGCTAGGACTCGTGAACTTAATAAAGCATTAAATGAGCAAAAATCTTATTTTGATCAAATCTTAAAATCTTCCCAATTCAAGACAGAATTTATGTCGTCAATGTCACACGAGTTAAGAACACCGTTAAATGCGATTATGGGGTTTACTGATTTACTTTTAGAAGGAAGTTTTGGTCAATTAAATGATAAGCAATTTGAGTTTGTCAAAGATATTGAATCTTCTGCAGAGCATCAATTTGACATGGTTCAACATATTTTGGACATATCTAAAATAGAATCAGGTCGGATTATAATGAATATGCAACATTTTTCGTTAAACAATGTTGTTTATCAAATTAAATCTACTCTTAAATCCTTATATAAGAAAAAAGTCTTAAAATTTAAAGTTAAAGGATTAGAAACAGAAAAGCACCTTTACGCAGATCCTATTCGATTTAAGGAAATACTTTATAATTTGCTTAGCAATGCTGTAAAATTTACAATTGAAGGCATGATCACGGTAAATGTTCAAGAAAAATATGACCAATGGCTTTTTAAAGTAAATGACACTGGGATTGGAATAGCTCTTAAAGATTATGATTTGATTTTTAAAGAATTTAAGAGAGTAGATTCTACATATGTGCGGTCAGTTCCTGGAACTGGTCTTGGATTATCTATTACCAAAAGATTAGTAGAATTACATGGAGGGGATATCTCATTTACTAGTGTCCTCGGAGTAGGTACAACATTTACCTTTTCGATTCCTAAGAACCTTGAAAAAAAATGAGTTATTGTTTGTTCCCTAAAAAACTTGGCTTCTTTCCTTAATGGTTTTATTTGCTCTAACATATTCTATATATCCATCAATTAAATCTTCGATTGAATTATTTACTAAATTCTTTAGGTGTGATACCTTTTTTAACAAACATTTGCTTTAATTCGGAGATTATTGCTGTTCTTGCACCAAAACCTCCCGGAGAAGGAGATGGTTTACTCCCTGGGCTTGAGACTTGGGGTGGTGGGTTTGCTGGAGGAGGTAATACACTTGAGTATTCTGGAGAGGGTAAAGAATCTTTATTCACATTTTTAGGAGGTCTTCCTCTTCTAGGTTTTTCAAAACATTCAATACGTTTTTCGAGAGCCATCATTGTTGAGCTTAATTGAACCACTGCATTAATAGCAGACTCTACTATTCTTCCTAACTCTGCGACTTTGAGTAAAGTAGGATCGGTCAAACTAGTTTGTTCCTTCATAACACCTTTAAGAAATTTGGAAAATTCAGGTTCATTTGAAATCATAGAATAAATTGAACTCAAATGGATTTCATAATTCATATTTCTATTATGTAGTATTGATTTAATCAAATCCTTTATTAATTCAATATTTAACAAAACTTCGTTATTTTCTCTAATGTCTGGATCATATTTATGAATAAAGGCTAATATATAAGGTGTTTCTTCTAATCTAATTAAATTTTCAATAATTTTATCAAAATATATAATCGAATCATCATACCTTTGAGGATCTTGAACATCTATGACATACAGTATTAAGTCAACTCCAAAAAAATATGTTTCAGGTTCTTGAAGGTATTCCATCCTGTGGTCTTTTTGGCCTCCAAAATCCCATATATGAAGGTTAAAATCGCCCGTTTTAATTTCTTGACGATTAACACCTCTGGTTGGTTTTAATAAGGCTAGGTCTTTTAATCCTAATTCACCACCAAATTTAGATAAAATTGCTGTTTTTCCGGCATTATCCAACCCTACAACAATTATTTTTTGATCTTTTTGCATTTTAGATATAGATTGATGGCTAATTCTATTAATGATTAAACTAATGGTAATCCCTTTTTTTATTCTTTCTTCGAATTCCGGGTCGTCCTTCTTGATTTTTGATAGAATCGTTCTTTTTGCTTTTGATCTAGCTAATTTTTTAAAAGGGTTCGTATATTCTAATCTGCTTAAATCATTGATTGAGGATATTTTAAGTAAATCTTTCATAATTTCTTCGTCTTCTTCTGTTAAAAATTTAAAAACAGAAATCGGTAATTTAAGAACTCTATGAACAGATTTCAAGGATTTACTCTCCACTAAATTTGGATCCAAAAATTTTTCAATTAACTCAATTTTAGTTATTGCCTTTTTTGACATCGCTGCACCTTTTATTTAGTTTATTATTATTTTATTAATAAAAAAACAATTTTTGGTTAATTTCATAGACGAATGATCAATTATAAATTAACCCCTTTTATTATTATCTTACACGAGAATCCCCTTTTCCAATAATTCAGCATATTCCATTAATTTTAAATTATTAATTAAAAATTTCGCTCTTATTTTTCGATTTATGAGTATTTCATCTAAGAGTTCGGGATGATTTCGGATTTTTAAGGTAGCCCTAATGCGTTGCTCGACAAATTCAATGGTTTTCGGTCCTGTTAACCGCAAAACAGTGCGGAGGAAAGAATTTATATTTTCCGCAAGATTATTTTGAATAGACATTAGGGCATACAACAATAATGTCGCGTTCAGCGCGGCTGCAACCGTGCTGGACAACCCTTTACTTACTTTTAATTTATCCCGATACGGGTCTATGATACCGTAACCTATTTTTCCTTTAGTAAAAACTGTATAAAGTCCTTTTCGACCTCGCTTCTTTTTCGATCCCAACGGTTTCCTCTTTTTTTTCGTTTTAGATCCTTTTGGTCGTCCGCGCTTCCCCTTAGCTTTAGAAGTTAAGTCTGTTCTCGTTTCCATGTACTTGAATTGTCGCTTTCCGCGTTTTTTAAAGAAATCACTTTTCATACCAACCGTTGTGGTGATCCTTTCATTCCCATCGTAGCTATAATGCCTTAAAATAGCTTTTTTAAATGGTTTCTTATGCGGATGGATGACATGGGTGATTTCCCGACCTAAATTTTTTACCATAGATTGAGTTGCATTTAAGGCGTCTGAACTCACCGTGGAGAGCGGATGTTCGGTGTTCTGCTCTCCTTCGTCAAATACCTGTCGAATATCTTCTTCTGAACGAGTTTTCGAGACTTTAACGCCCAATGTTTATGAGACGTATAGCCCGTAGCGATTATGATGTAAATGGAGGTTCCCTCGATCTTTAAAAATGTTTCGTCAATGGCGATGGCAATATCGGGTTGAGGCGTCAACACCAGCGAATCTAATCCGTTAAGCTTATCAATAGCTATCTCAAGCTCGGATCTTAGCGCCGATACTTGCGCTTCGGAGATACCATATTTTTTTGCAATTGTCTTATGTTTAGCGCCCTCTATCATCAAATCCTCGTAAAGTTCTTTAAGTTTGCCAAAGATTAATTCTTGGAACTGATAGGAAGTAGTTAAAACAAATTGTTTGGGTGTTTCATATTGTTTCAAGTGCTTGCAGTCCAGATTTTTACACTGAAAGGTCTCCACCCGTTTAACTTTTCGTTCGTGAGTCCCGTACTCTCCAATCACAGGGCTCCCGCACGAAGGGCATAAGAGCTGTATTTTCCCCAACGAAAATCGCGTTCCATTCTTATTTTGAGCTTCGATGAGACGCCAGAGTGGTCCATAAACTTTAATTTTTCTTCCAACCATGCAATATATTAATACTTCTTTGTTTAAATATGTTTTGGATAAGGATTACTGGAATCGGATTTAACTCATTGCGATAAATTGTGATTTAGCAAAGGGCGATAAAATTCTCGAATTCTCTGATTTAGTCTTAGTTTTAATGAGGTGAAAGATAAAAAAAAGCGGGTAGAAAGATTTTATAAACGAAGAGCGTTGAAAGACTTTATAATTCTTCATTCATTTATAAAATTACCCCAATTTTTATTTTTATGTGTTTGTTTTTCCAAAAAATCTTCAATAAAGAATCTGGGTTTAAGTTTTTAAATAATATTGATCATAACTTAGCGAAGGATTAAAAAAAAGCATGATACTTATTATTAAGTGAATTAATTTCATTAAATATAGAATCTTTGTTAACAAAAGCTAGATCTCTTATTTTATCCTAGAGATTTTGGGAGTTGGCTTTTAATTTTCTTAATGTCCCTGCAATCTCTCTAATATCATGAAAATCTTCCTCATAAATAGCCTTCATTAAATTTATTTTTAATTTTTTAAGCTTTTGAATAAATATTGAATGTTTTATATTGATACTCTTAGAAAAATTTACTAATTTCTCGAATAGAGTTGTTGCTTGCCTAATATCGAAAATATTTGGATTAATCATCATTTTTTTATATTTTTGATTAAGCTTATTTAAAAATTTTCCACTTTTAGCACTTAACGATGTAAAATCGCTTACATCTCCGAATTTAATAAATTTTATAAATTTTTCTTTATTCTTTTTAAAAAGATTGCCAAAATATTCATCAAATTGATCTTTAACATATTTTATGTTTGTATTTGGATTCATAAAAAGAGAAATTGTTAGAAAGTCATATCGAAAAGTCTGCATTTTGATATTTGTACCCCTCAATTTTAATCCTGATAAATTCCGTATGTTTAATTCGCTTGAAAATTTCTCTAAAGCACTAACAAACATTGGAATTAGTTCAATATCAGAATGCGTTTCTTCATTTTCAGATCGTAAAAATTCATTGAAGACTCCATCATATACTTCCGTAATCATTATTGTTATACCATCACTATCTGCAATCATAAATCCTAAAAACGGAGGTGCTTCTTCAAATTCAGAAATATTTTGGCAATAACTCGTTTCAATATTAAATCCATCCATGACAAAGTCTTTTAAAATATTCTTAAAATATTTTTTACCACTATCAGTTAAACTATATACTGGTAAATCATGAACCTGCGAAATTCTTATATGTTTTCTATTTTCAAGAATTTTACTTATTCTTTCAAAATTTTGATCAGAAATCTTTAATTTTTTAATTAAATCCATTTTAGGAATTACACTATCTTGTCTTACGCAATATAATAATTCAATAATATTCTTTAATAAATTAAAATCAATTTTTTCGGTCTCAACTAATCTTGAAGTGCATGTTTTTAAGATATCCATAAAAAGTGTAAGTGTCTCAAGAAAATATCGTTTGTAAATGCTTGTAAAAGCCAATTTCATGGAATTTATTCCACTAAACTCTTTAATAATTCTTAATTTTATTCCATTTAATTTGTCTTGCAATATTAGATCTTTTTTATGAAGTATTAGATAAATAAAGGTAAAAGGCGTTAATTCTTCTCTAATATTTAGGATCTTTTTAATAAAATCTAATATTTCTGCAATTGGAGATGTTATGTCCATTACGACAATTAATATTTTTGTGTTACAAAAAATTGATTTGTCGTCTGTTTCAAACCATTGTTGATTTTCTTGACCTGCTAAATCAAAAACACCGATACTTTCATTTAATTTAAAAATAATTGATTCTAATCCATGAGTTGGTTCTAAACCATATTGAATTAGTTCTGCTCGATTTTCCCCTTCAAAAAAGATTTTTCTTAAGGTAGTTTTTCCTGCATTTGGTGGTCCTACAAAAATTATTTTTTTACTCATTTAAACCATAATTTTACCTTATAGTTTTCTTCTAGTGAAATCCTTATTGTTTGTTCTAACATAGAATTTTTTAATCTCTTGAGAAATTTCTTTTTGTACACAAATCAAAAAACAATGTGTATTTCATGATATTTGCATAAAAAAGATTTAAATAGGTAAATATCTTCTTTATTATCAAATATTTTATACTATTTAATTTATAAAAGGTTAATTATTTAAAATTTATTATAAAAAATCTATTATTAAAAATTGCAAATTATTTGTTTAAAATTTATTAAATTAAAGTTTATCAACTGTATTTAGGATATTATGTTAGAAGTATACAAAAATTTTGAAGTAGAGCTGAATCAACATCCTTTCTTAGTAATAATTGGAAAATATGACCAAACTTTAGGACCAAGAGCACTTTTCTCCTCAACACCTCTTAAAAACGAGGGTTTTGTCAGAAACCTCTTAAGAGACGCGCTGAACACTAAAAATAAATTTGTTATTTTAGATTTCAATCATTTTTATTCTCAAATTTGTAAGATCGAAGTGGATGATAAATCTGCGCGAGGAAGAAAACAACTCTATGCTATAATATTAATTCGACATGTGGAACTTCCCTTAATTCCAATACTGCATTTTAAAAGAATTGAAATGATGTTTCATAAAATTAAGACTGAGAAAATTTTATTGGATGATGAACAAGAATTTAGATCGTTTTTCGAAAGAATTAAAGATATTTACATGAAAAAAGACGAATTGTTGCCTTTAGAGTCCAAAAATCTTCAAATTCGAAGTGGTGTTAATACAATTCAAGGATTTTGTGAACTAATTTTGGAGCAAAAAAAGTTAAATGGGAAAATTTCTGAGCGAAATGTTATATCTTATGTGGAAATGATGCTTGATGCTTGTATCGACATTGTTGAGGCTATTAAAGATAGTCAAAAAAACTCAATTAATAAATAGCTAAAGATTTATATTTAAATTTGACGTAATATTAATTTATAAGTTATATCCTTCTTTTCTAGGTGAGTTTTATTTCAAACAAATTAAAGATAGCCAAAAAAACTCAGTTAATAAATAGCTGAAGATTTATCTTAATTTAAATATTTATATTTAAATTTGACGTAATATTAATTTATAAGTTATAAACACTATTTATACTTCTTTTCTAGGTGAGTTTTATTTCAAACAAAATAAACAAAACAACAGAAATGGAACAATACGAAAAAGAGACTGGGAAATCTGCTATATGGCAAGGTAAAGTAACAGAAGGATTTAAACATTGGCAAAAAGGTGAAAAAATCTCTTATACGGAGAAAGAAAGAATTTCAGTTTATTTAACTACAGAAAATAAAATAAAGTGGCAGAATTTTGCTCAAGCTCATAATATTTCTACAATCTCTAAACTAATCAGGGAAGGAGTTAATTACTATATTGAGGAAAAATCAAAACCTTTTAGTAAAATCTTCGAAGATATTAATGTTAATGCTAACATAAGCTTTTCTCACGAACTAAAAGAGAGATTAACTACAATAAAAGGATATCTACAATTATTAATTGAAGAAAATTATGATAAATTAAATGAAGATGCAATCTACCTTCTTAATAATGTTTTAGAAGAAAGCAGGCAATTAGAACTTAAAATTATTAACAAATTAGATAATGTTAAAAGTAGTGCTGGGAAATATGACATTTTAGTTATCGAGGATGATTTGTCTACTGTGAAATTATTAGAAAGATATTTTATAAAGAAAGGGTATTCTATAAAGGGAGCAATAACAGGTTCTAAGGGTATGGAAGAATTAAGATATAATATTCCGAAATTAATTTTATTAGATATACTTTTGCCCGATATCAGCGGATTTGCTATTTGTAAAATACTAAAATCTGACGAGACATTTAAAGATACAATTATCTATTATTTAACTGCAATCCCAGATAGTGAAGTTGAGAGGAAGTTGAAGGAAACTCAAGCAGATGGATATATATTGAAGCCATTTAACCTCGATGACCTTGAATTTCTCAAAGAGTATTTATGATTTTTATTAATGTATTTATTCGAATTTTACTCTTCATTTTGTTAGTGGAAGTGAAAAATAAAATGTACTCCCCCTATTTTTTCCTTCTGATTCAACCCAGACTTTACCTCCATGTAATTCAATGAGTTCTTTTGAGATATATAAACCCATTCCAGATCCTTCATTTAAGATGTCCCAACCTTGTCCATATCGCTCAATCTTTCCAAACTGTTTAAATAATTGAGTTTTATCCTCCTCTGTTAACCCTATTCCGTTATCTTTTATTGATATCACCACTGAATTCTCTTCTATTCCGGAATTAATTGATATCTTACCTCCTGGCGGAGTGTAATTAATAGCATTTAATATAAGGTTTGAAATTACTTCTTTAACCTTTTTTTTATCAAATTTAATGATTAATTCCTCTTCAATATCAAGATTGACTGTATGTCTCCTCCATTCTATTATTCCTTTTAATTCCTCCAAACATAATTTTATCACCGCATTTAAATTTCCTTCATCTAATTTCAATTTAACCAATTTTACTCCTAATTGTGAGCTTTCTATAAAGGAATTAACCAGATTTTGTAGACGATCACTGCCATCTTTAGCGTCTATAAGAATTTGTATAATTTCTGCATTCAAAGTATTTCCATATTCCTTTATTAGTAAATCTAAATTACCTTTAATAGCAACTAGTGGAGTTTTGAATTCATGCGAAAATCTTGTTAACATTTTTAATTTAAGCTCTTCTACTTCTATGCGTTCTGTGATATCTATAAAAAACTTAATCGCTCCAATAATTTTACTATCAGCATTTAAATATGGAACAGTCTTTGAGATACATGTGATATTTTTGCCCAATTTAACTTTTTGTTCAATTTCATATTCATACGCATCTCTACCATCTAATATCTGACATAAATTACATTTAGGTGTATTACAATAAGGGCCCTCCCAGATTTCATAACATTTTTTGCCAATTATCTCTTCTCTTTTTATTTGAAAAACTGAAGAAAATGTATCATTCACTCTTATTACATTGAAATCTGTATCAATTACATACATAGGAAGAGATGCGTTAAATATTTGGTTGAGCTCAGAGTGTGCTTCTTTAAGTGTTTCCTCTACCTTCTTACGCTCAGTGATGTCCTTACCATAAATATTTGCATATCCTTCTTCTTTTATTGGTGTAATATTAATGGCATAAATTTTATCAGTGATTTCAATTTCTGCCGTTTGATTTGTCATTGTATCAAATGCTTTATTGATTTTATCTTGAACTAAAACTGGATTACTACTTCCTTCTTTAATTTGAAATAATTCTTGACTTGTTTTATTAGAATATATAACAGATACTTTATTTACCCTCAATACTGGATTTGGATTCTCTAAAGGAAATTTTGCTAAATCAATGATTATTTTTTGAGTTTTCTTGAGCTCAACCATTATACTTAGCAACTTTGCTGATGTGTCTAAACGCTTTTTAGCAAGATCAATTATAAATTGTGGACGAGACTCATATGCCTTGGCTTGTTCGACAAGTTCGCTCACATTAACTCGGTATTTCTCCGCTATTTCTTTCAGTTTCGGGGGATCTTTAGGAGGATCACCATATCCAAAATTGATGGACCCAATGATCTCTTCTTCTATAAAAATCGGTATCGCATAAAGATGGATACCACCATTACATTCAATATCAACTGGCTTACCCGTTTTAATAGCAACTTTTGAAGCATCATTCCAGCAAGACTCATGGCATAGCCATTTGCCACATTTTAAAGCTTCCATATTATTATCAGTTTCACATAAGTTTCGTGAAGCTGTATCAAGAAATCGACACCAATTTGAAGAAAAAATGCCTAAGGCGTAATCACCATTCTTTTCATAGACAGCTGCTGATGTATCGAGTAGGTCAAGGTAATTTACCACAATATCGGTGAGAACATCTATTCCTGCCAAATTAAATAATACACCTTCAGTATTAAGTTCAACTAAATTACCGTAAGAAGGCATATATTTATAATCTTTTATTGGTTTTTTCTTTAATAACCATTCAATTTGTTTTAATTTTTGTTCTACTTTTTTGTGTTCAGTAATATCGTTTAAAGACACAAGAACTAATTTCTCATCTCGAATTATCACCGGAAAAGTAGAAACTAATAAATTTAATTCTGTTTTTTCTTTACCACGGATAAAAGGAAGGTTAGCTTCAACATTGTAATGTTCATTTCCAGTATTAAATGTATCTATAACAGTATTTCGCACAATACAAGTTTGGCATTCTACACCAAATCCACATCCTCGAGGATCATTCAAAGAATTTAAACACCGAAGAGCCTCCCCTCCCCGAAGTCCAAAAATTTCATCTTGAGATCGTCCGGCAAATTCCAAAGCTAATCTATTAGCTTTTCGAACCCATCGATCTTCATCTACGAGAATTATTGGAGTTGGAGCGTACTTATAAATAGCAGAAAGCTCTTGTTCACGCTCCTCTATTTCTTTTGTCATTTTCTTGCGCTCGGTGATATCCGTAGATATTACTCCGAGATTTTCGCCTACTTTAAATGCTCTTACATACAAGTATAAGCTCAAACTTCTATCAAGTCTATTATAGATGATATCTTCTGTTATAAACGGTTTTCCTGTTTTAATAACTTCTAGATATTTATCATATCTACCAGTTTCTTTAAGATTAGGGGCCATATCTAAAATGTTTTTTCCAACTAATTCTTCTTTTTTCACACCGAGTATTCGCAATGTGACTTCATTAAAATCAATATAATTTAATTCTGAATCAAACAAAATGAAACTATCTGTTGCTGAATCCATGAAGGTTCTTAATTTTTTTTCGGATTCTTTTAATTTCTGTTCTAAATTAATTTGCTCCATACTTTTAAAATAATCCCATTTTCCTTCCCTTCTAATAAGAGCAAATTGATGATTGCGAATGACATCAATAATTTCATATGGTCCACATTTCTCCAGAGAATAGGTGCAAATGGCAATCATCTGATAATTTCCTATGACTTCATTCACTTCTGCCTCATAGTCAGTAAAACTTTGCCAATCCTTTTTTTCAAGGCAGAAAGTATTTCCAGTTAATCTTAATCCATCGAAACCATTGTCTATAGCCTTATCAAGCTTATCAATCCAACCGCTAAGAACTTTTTGAGAATCGAACTCATTATTCTTAAGATACCAATCAGTATAAGAAATTATCTCAATCTGTTTCTTATTTAAGTATTGTTCAAAATTCGGCAAAGCCTTCCTTATAGCATTTTCCGCATCTTTTGCTGTTAACGGTTCTGAAGTTACCCACATGCAATATTCATTGTTTTCTAGACCAACTTTAAAGTAGGGTATTAAAACTTCGAGTAAATCTTCTTTTAACTCATAAAAAAGACAAAAATGGGACCCCCATGGAATATCACCCAAAATTTCAAGTCCAGATTTGCTCTTTTTCAAAGCCATTTTAATCACTTTTTTTATCACATCTATTTATTTTAAAATTATTTATGACGAACTAAATATTTTCGAAAAACTGCATCGAGTTTTAATCTCTTGTGATGGTAATTTATATTTCATTATAAATTTTATCAAAGCACGCTGGAATTCCTTAAAAGTGCCAAAAAAGGTATTATGCGTCACC
>JAUWBH010000125.1 GCA_030605085.1 Promethearchaeota archaeon
AGTTGCTCTACAATTTCTCCTTCAATTTCGATTTCCATTTTTTTATCACTTCTTTTTTAATTTTTTTAAAGTTTTTTAAAAATTAATTCTTAATTAATAAGAATTCGTTCAAACTTTTAAATCTATTCACGAAATTCACCCATTATAATATTAACCTCGGGATATTATAAGATTTTATATATAATAAAAAATATTTAATATATCATAAAAAATATTTTCTATTATTTGGAGTTATACCTAATTATAAAAGATTACAAACTTAATTATAAGAAAATATTAAATTTCTTAAACTTTTTAAACGATCTAATTATCTTAAACTATTTAAAAAATCTTCATACTAACTTCTTATTTTTTGATACTAGATAATACTCAAAAATAAAGATATTCATTCTTATTCATAGATTATAATACTATCTTTCGTATTGTGATCTGATTTTCTGTAGGATGGATTGGTGGGGTATAAGAAAATTGATTTTTTTGTCGTATGGTTTTGTAGCTTAGCGAATTTTAACGACTACTCCG
Source organism: Promethearchaeota archaeon (assembly GCA_030605085.1). The sequence continues at coordinate 523 of JAUWBH010000125.1, forward strand.
TTAAAATTCAGTTTTTTGGTATAATTTTGGTATTTTTGTCGCTTTATCCCTCCCAGGCCCACTATAATGTTAATAAATTGCTTTTACATTTAGGCCTCTTCTAAAACTATTTTTTCGATTTTTTTTAAATTCCTTAATCCGTGCGTAATTAATTGTTCGGGAGAATCTGCTACTGGTTTCCATATATTTCCAAAACCTATATAAAACGATTCAATAACTAACCAACCAGAATAATTAATATCTCTTAAAGCTCTATAAACCTGTTTCCAATCGACTAATCCTGTACCTGGTATCCCTCGATTATTTTCAGAAGTGTGAAAATGTCCCAATAAATGCCCTGTTTTGACTATTGTGTTGTAAAAATCAAGCTCCTCTAATATTAAATGGTGTGTATCTAAAAGGACAAACATATTTGGTTCCCCAACATCTCTACAATACTTTATAGCATCTTCAGCAGTGTTAATAAAATAAGTTTCGTATCGATTTATTTGCTCGACTCCTATTGATATATCAAACTTCTTAGCGTATTTAGCGATTTCTTTCATACAATTAACGGAATTATTCCATTCTTCTTCAGTTGGAGCTTTACCTGTAAAGATACCTCCAGCTTTATAAACTACACCACCAATTTTTTTTGCTCCTAAAACTTTAGCGTGATCAATGGCTTGTTTAAAACGATTTATTCCAGCTTCGCGGACGGATTCATCATATGAAGCGATATCTGCATTTTTTTCACATCCGTAACATACGCAGGCTTCCAAATCGTATTTGTCAAGTTCACTTTTTACTTCCTCAGAAGGAAATACTTCTGGGTTAAAGACAGGAACTTCAACTACATCGCACCCAAGTTCCTTTACCTTTTTTATTAAATATAAATCCTCTTTGGTAAAGTCGCTTGTCCATAATAATAGGTTTACTCCGTATTTGTACATAATAATTTCACTTCAACTAATTGGCTCTCATGAATATAATCTTTATAAAAAAAGAAAAAAAACCTAAATTAAGGAGGATATCTAAGTTCATATATACTTTTACCTCCATTTAATGGCCCTTTTATGTAGGGCTCGATTTCTTTTGGATCTCTTTGCGTAATTCCTTCAATTGGAGGCAATTTTCCTGGAGGAAAAGTCTTTAAAATATCGTTAACCAATTTTTCTAAATAGTCTAAAAACGCATTTATACCAGGTTTGCCTTTTTCAAAGGATGCTTTACTGGGACATCCAACATGTCCCTCAGGATATGCCGCTACTTCTATAGGACCAAAACCAACCTGACCGTACCATCGAATCGGTTTTTGATAAATGTTTCCAGCTTTATCCACATGACCTTCTGGCATCCATCCTCTTGGTTCATTATCCAAACATGAATCAATTTGTTTTATCATTTCTGGAAATAATGTCATTGAAAAGGATGTTTCTGCCTCATCAGCATGAATGAAAGGCGTTTCAAATGGACCTCCATGCTCTTTATCCATGCAATGTTTTGGAATTGCATGATACCAATTAACATTACAAATAACTGCAGGTAATTGGTAATTTTTTGCCCACTCGTGAATAGCACTAGGGATAACATATTCTTGCCCATGACCATTCAAAAGAATTTGCTTTTTAAAGCCCATATTCCATAAACCTGTTATTATCGCACGTAATAGACCTTTGAAGATTTCTTCAGGCACTACGATTGTTCCTGGCATTCCTAAATGGTGATAAGGATGTGAGCCGTACCAAGTAGGTTGAGCTACGGTACATCCCGTTTTTTGAGCAACTAATTCTGCCATTCGTGTCACTAAAAATGTATCTTCTCCAATACATGCAGCGGGTCCGTGATTTTCAGTTGAGCCAACGGGTATAATTATTACATCATTTTTTTTAACGCGCTCTTTTATTTCATCTATACTCATATTCTGGAGATATATGCCATCTGGTAAATCCATATGTCCAGATTTTGGAGGTAAATTCCAATCTGTCATCTTTTTGATTTCACTTCCATAAAAAATTGTTATTATATATTTAAATACAACTTAGATGTTAAATTTTTCAATCAGAAAAAAATAAAAAAAAGAAGTTAAAAAAACAAACTTTTAAAAAAAACTATTCTCTTATAGGTATTTTACTTTTACTTTTAAAAGGTTTAAATGTTTTGATTGACTTGACTTTGGATCTAACTCTGATTTTTTCTAAAATTTCATTTAAATTTTGTTCGTAATTCTCAAGAACTGAATGTGCTTTCTCTAATCCTTCTTGTAATTCCCGTATTTTAATGTGGAGATATGAGACAATATCATCTTTAAAGGGCGTAAATACAGTAACTCTCCCTTTGAAAGTTGTAATTTCTTCTTTATAGTTGTCGTGGAATTTTGAGTTTACTTCTGATAAAACGTCAGAAATTTCATTCGTTTCCCTTGCGGACACAAATCCCATAAAATAGCCGGCTCCTTCAAGTATCCTTCTGTGAATCTCATTATCATCAATAATGGTCGTATAATCTATCTCACTACTAAAAATAGGCTGGTATTCTTTTGATATGCCTGAAGTTTCTCTACTGAAATCTCTTATAGCTGACAAAAAGCCACCTATTAGTGCGGAATCTCTTATTATACCTTTACCAATGATCGCCTTATTTTCAACACCAAAAACCTCTTCGAACTTAAAGTCGTCAATTTCCACCATAGTAGTTCCTGCCTCTGAATTTACAACAAGGATCCAATAGATCCCAGCAATTTGAAATATTTGTTTCTCTATTAGAGAAATCTCTTCGGTTTGAGCGTTAATTTTTGTTTTTAGAGCGTTTAACTCCGAATCAAGACCTCTTTGAACTTTAATTCTATGTCTTGAATATAACATCGTAAATGCAAAAATACCAGCAGCGATTGAAGAAAGAGTTAAAATAACCCATAGCCAATTTTGCTCCCACCATGTTTCCTTTCTTTCCTTTCTTAAAACTTCAATCTCAATATCATCTTCAGCATCATAATATGGACTACTAATATGAAATTCTATATCGTACTTTCCGGGTTTTTTTATCTCGAGTCCTACATCTCCAGAATCTTTATCATCTAAATCAATTTCTTCTTCTTTTTCTCCATCTATGTAAACTTTTAGTTTCATATCATCATAATATCCATCGAAATCTCCTTCTTCCAATTCCCAATCAATTTCAAATTCTTCGTCCTCCGTTACTTCTTTATCGGAATCTATGTCCAATTCAAGTTCTTTCTTTACAACTTCAATTTCGTGTAAAAGTGTTCCTTCGTAATAATCGGATTCAATAGTTAAATTTAAAGTGTAGATTCCTGGGTCCGTATCATCGGCGTCCAAAGCATCTCTAAGCGATAACGATTGAACTACTCCTGGAAATAACATTTGATCCTCTATTTCTCCATCTTTCAAAACAGTGAACCAAAGATATACAGGAACTCTCAAATATGGTTCGTAGTGCGGATATTCCATGTATACATTTATGACCATTATGAACTCCTCGTCTATTACAAGTTCATTGTCTATTGCTTCTAACTCAACAACTGCGTTAGCTTTCGAGATTGTTATTGGAACAATAAACTCCGAGGTGTTATATCCCACTTTACTTGCCCTAAAAGTAATATTATAATCTCCTGCAGGAATTTGCAGTTCTGTTAAATCTATAACTTTCAAATATATACTTAAAGTACTGTTGATACGTATATAATCCAACTCACCACTATAGCCTTCGAACTCGTATGTTACTGTAGCATTAGTTATTATAGATTCATTAATTGGAGCATGCCACATCATTGCAAGGTCCATATCTATATAACCTGCACCTACGAAAAAATTGCTAAAAGTGATAGTATCTTCTGTAAATCCTATAATTCGTGCAGCTTTATAAAAAAAGATTAAAACCACCTTCACGCCAAACTGTACTTTTTTTGTTTCGTTTGTAAGTGTAACATTAAGAAAACCGAATCCACCGCTCGAATTGGCTAACATTGTATAGTTAAAAAGAATAGTATCGTCTTCTTTAACAATTGTAGTATAATTACTTATAACTTCATTAGCATCTTTAAATATAATCGTTAAATTACCTGGCATCAAACATTTAGTATAGAGGGAAAGCTCTTTGTTTGAAGATGTTAAATTGTTATTGTATATTATTGAAACATAATTTTGTGTTTCGAGCTCAATTAAATACGCTTCAGACCACTCTAATATAGTTAAATACTGCGAACTACTGATATAATTAACTGGCATCCAATACCCTGCACTACTTCCTAAAACATTTCCTACCGTAAAGTTAGAAAATTGTTCGATTTCTAAAATTGCTCGATAATTACCTGTCGGAAGTAAAGGAAAGAAAGGTTGCTATTCTATTTCCCATGTAACTGTATCACCTTTAGTATTTTCGAAATCGGGGGAAAAGTATGTTCTAATATTTTGGCTACTAATAGCTTTAAATGTCATAGTTGCATTACAAGTGATATTTGTATCTCCCCAAGCAAATGGAGGAGCCAGTAAAGCAAATAACCCATCAATAGTATCATTTATTTGAATTGTACTGCTAACAGTACCACTCCCCAGGGGGCCGTTATCATTAATTTGCCATCCCCCCTTCCATTCTTGTTGACTCCCGTTGTATATATACAATCCAAGTCCGGGAAAAGGAAAATCACTAGGATTTATCAATTGATCCGATGTGGTATTTGTAAGATCTGTAATATTCAACTCAAAAGTGATATGATATCCTTTAGTATTTGGTTGTTGCATGGGAGTAGTTTTCTTATTGTTGTGACTTCCATTTACATTTTCATATGACCAAATCCATGTATCGTTTATTACCGTATCAAAAGAAAAATCGTGCTTTTGATTTATGTGATCGGCTGTTTTTAAATTTTTTAATTCGTATTGAGGTCCTTCAATTGAAATCAAGATTAACGAAAATATTATCCTACTATTTGTTTTCATATCATCTATCTCCCTGTTTTTTAATAAAAATAGATTATTTTTTCTGAGCTTTTTTATTTATGTTTTAATTAAAATTCGATATATTAATCTCAATATTTTTTTAAATATTTAATGCTTCAATTTTTAAAATTAGTGATCCAATTATAAAAGAAATAGAGTCCAATTTTTATGAAATTAAATTAAATTTTTCTAAATTAAATTATAGTTAAATTCAGATACACATTTATGTTAAATTTTTTAATAAATGTAGATCTATTTAGATTATTATGAAACTAAGTATTGTTTCTGCGTTAAAAGAATCCAAAAGCAATCAAGAAAAAGTAATAAAGAAATTTTCTTCTTTATGCGATTTTTTAAAACCGTTGAATTTTGACGGTATCGAACTGAGTCTTTTAGAACCTGAAAAAATTGATGTTAAAAAGATCATTGAAATTAAAGAATCTTACGGCATGGAAATCCCTGCTTTAGGAACTGGAGGAACATTTATTCGTTTTGGTTATTCTTTGGGACACCATGATGAGGTTATGCGAAAGAAGGCAATAGAGCGTATAGAAAAGTACATAGAATTTGCTGTGGAAACTCAATCAAAAGTCATTATTGGGTTAATTCGAGGACGATATAGTTTTGAAAGCAGTCAAAAGAAGGAGAAATTAAATATTATATCGTCTTTGAAAGAATGTTGCCGAATAGCAGAAAACAAAAATGTTGATTTACTATTCGAACCAATAAATCGCTTTGAAATAGATTCTTACAATACAATTTCGAAATCTATTAAATTAATAGAAGATATCGGCTCTAGCAATTTGAAGTTATTAATTGATTCCTACCATACTCATTTAGAGGAAGATCCAGGATTTATTTGGGAGTATTTGAAAGAAATAACTCATTTAGTAGGTCATTTACATTTAGCTGACTGTACTCGTAGAGCTCCAGGCACGGGACACTTTGATTTTAAAACTTTTTTAAGCATTTTTAAGGAATCTGGATTTAACGGTTTTGCGTCCGTCGAAACAATAATGAATCCTTCTTTTGAAGATGTTGCCGAAGAAACATCAGAATATTTAAAACTTATATTATGAAGAAATTTTAACACAATCATAATCTAAAAAATAAAGAGAATTATTTGGCATGATGAACATTGAATCTAAAAGAAACAAAATTCGTTTAACTTTACTATCTAGTGGTATAGCGTGTTTAATTTTTTCGTATTTGTGTTTTATTAATCTAATTCAAATTGCTCCTTTTGAGACATGTGGAAGTGCATGTGAATATTGGTGGTCGTGGATAATAAATTTTCCCCCTCAAGGTATATGTATCTTGATTTGTGTGCCTCGAAATAGTCTATACAAACTCTTATTTTTAATAGGATGTTTTTTAATTTCAATTGAATTTTTAATGGAATTAATGCTTTTAACGAAGGAAGTCATCTTAAAAAAAGATACCTAATCGTTATCAGCGTAAGAACGCTGCGTATATTTTCCACAATCTTCGCAAAATATTTCATAATCCCAGTATTGATCACACGAGGCATAACTCACTGACCATTGAGCAGCAATAACTTCTACATTTTCGCTTTCGCAATTCCCACATCCACTAAACCGAATATGACCTTTTAACGGGTGGCCTTTTGGTGAAACTCCCGTACCCTTATACCATTTTTGACCGAATTCTTTAAATTTAGAACAGGGATTTGTATAAATTTTCTTGTAATCTTTTGGTACAAATTTAGGCTCATCAGAAGACCTAACATACATATTGGACTACTCTCCCTAAAAGAGAACTATTAATTTAAAATAGATTTTTCAAAAAAAAATTAAAGAATTGGAATCACACAAATAAATACAAATACTCTATTTCCTTCGTTTATGATTCCGTGCATTTCATTAGAAGGCATATAAATTACATCTCCTGCTTTCGTTAAAGTTTTATTGCCATCTTTATCAATAAAATAACTTTCGCCTTGTAAAATGTAAAAATGGTGATCTGCTGGATGATTATGAAGTCCTATCTGCCCACCAGGTTGGATTTCAAACCGCCTCGTTGAAAAATTAGTTTTACCGTCCTCAATAGTAATCAATCTTCGAATGGTTGTTTTTTTTGAATTAGCCTTGGTAACGACTTCCTCGTTAACTTCTGAATAATGCTTTTTTTTCATAACTTTATCAAATCTTATATATATTAAATGTATTTTGTTATAATCTTAAATCTTAATTTCATTTCTAACTTATTTTAACAGAGATTTTGCAGTTTTCTCTATCGGTTTGTAATAACTTCAGATTTTCAGGCACTTCATCGAGGGTTATCTCTTTTGTAATCATTGGAGTCATATCCATTCCAGCCGCCATACAACTAATTACATTGGGGAAATTTCCGTGTCCTGAATGACCCTGAGATCCTATTACTCGAGCCCTTCTTACTTGGAAATATTCTCCACACACAGGCATTCTTTGCTCAGCACGAGCTACAATTACAACGGTACTGTTAACTGATTTACACTCCCATATTGCATTTTGAATATCATCTGTTACTATATGTGGTAATCCTGTAGCTTCTAAATAGAGTGCCGCACCTTCGTTATCCGTTAAGTCCTTCACGCGATCAACGAAACTTTCTTTAGTCGGATTAATTGTATAATCAGCACTTATTTTCTTTGCTAACATCGCTCTATGTTCGTTTGGTTCGGATACGATACAAACTGCAGCTCCTGCAGTTTTTAATACTTTTGTTGCCGCTAAACCGATTGGTCCACCTCCCAAAATAACAACATTTTCACCTGGTCGAATTCCTCCGCCTCGTTCTATAACTGCGTTGTAAGCAACCGAGGTTGGTTCCACTAAACTACCAATTTTATAAATATCTTCGTATTTATCTTCTAATTTCTTTAAGCTCCAACATAATTTAGCGGGAACAGCTATATATTCTGCGTAGGCACCGTCGATAGAGAATCCAATTTCCTGTAAACGCTCACAATGATTAGGATAGCCGTCACAACAAGGTTTGCATTCACCGCACCAAACCATTTCTTCCACTGTAACTGGCTCTCCTTTTTCAAAAGGTTTTCTAGTCCTTTTGCTTAGTGCTTGGCTCCCTGCTTCCACAATTTCGCCAGCAAATTCGTGTCCAAGAGTAGCAGGGAAGGCAGTTAATCCAGGATAATATATATAACCGTCATCATAAGCTTGAGCCATATGTACATCTGAGCCGCATATACCACATCGTTTAACCTTAATTAAAACCTCGTTTGGTTTAATTTTGGATATGGATTTGTCAATTACTTTTATTTGAGGATTCTTCCACACTTGAGAGCCTAAATATGTTAATTTACCTTCGATATCTTTAGAACCTAAATTAAACGAAGGTTTTGGGGCCCATTCGGCAAATAAAGTTACTGTTTTCATCAGCATTATCAATTCTTTTTATGATTAATTAAAAATAATTCTGTCAATCAATTAAACTTTTATCTTGGCCCCTCAAGAAAACACTCCCATTTATGGGTGATGAATTGAACCTTATTTTTTTGAAAAAAAAATTAAAATTATCATTAAGAAGTTTAAAATTAGATTTTAGAAAAAAAAGAATTACAAAAAAAAAAAATTAAAAATTTATTATTATTAAAGACGACTTAGCTTTTCTGCGTGCAATTCAGTGAGTTTCCTTCTATTTTCCATTAATCGTTCTCCATGAATCGGATAGAAATACATTCCTATGAAGGCGATTATAAGAACAATGACAGGATAAACACCCATTAAAAGTCGAAGGGCTAATATTGTATTCACTCCCGGATTTGGTTCGTATGTTTGCCAATCGGCGCTAGAAAATACCAAGCCAATTATTACAAAATTAATAATCGCCGATAATTTAATAAGGAAATTTAAAACTGCATAATATATACCAGAACGTCGCGTTCCGAGTTTGATTTCGTCTTCGTCAATGATCTCTGCAATACATTGGTCGTAAAAGTAAAGACCACCCCCTAACCCTATACCCCAGAAAATCGCAGCAATTAAAGCCATTTCAAAACTAGTTGCAAATGCAAAAAACAACATTGGAAGAATCCAAACCAAAATTCCAACCATTCCGCACATGCGAGCACCTTTTTTTTTTCGAATATATTCCCACAAAGGAGTAGAAAACGCAGCAGATACAAATATGACAAGAAGGACAAGCCCAATTAACTCTGAATCTTCTATTCCAACAGCATACGTCATATGGAGGGGTGCCAATGCCGGTGTTAAACCTATAACCATCCATGTGCCAAGTGTTGGCAACAAAAACCATAGAAATGCCTTATTTTTTAATGTATATTTCATTGTATCTTTAAAAGAAAAAGCAGACTCTGCATCCTTTGAAAATACCTTAGGTTCACGAACGCCCCATTTTAATATGATAAAATAAGCCACAATTATAATAATTGCTGCAACAAATCCGGTCAAAATATACTGACTCATTGTATAAGGATAATTGTATCTGTTTGTTAAATCTTCAATAATAAGCGTGGGTAGCACAAAAGCAAAAATCGTTGCAAGCATAACGAATGTTATTCGAATTTTTCCTATTTTACTCCGATCTTCCATTTTAATGAACATTTCCGAAAATAACGCGTTGTAATTTAAATTAAAAGAAGTATAAACAGTATCAAAGACTATAAGTACTACTAATAAGTAGATAAAGTTTATTACATCGGAATTTAAGCCAACCGGGGGTGTAAATAACAATATTACTACAATCGCTAATGGAATTGTAGCTGCCATCATCCATGGTTTTCTACGACCCCATCTTGTTTTCGTCCTGTCGCTTAGATATCCAACTACTGGATCGTTAATACTATTCCAAACGCTCCATATAATAAAACCTAAAACAATCCATAAAACGGGAAGTCTTACCACGCAAAAATAGAAAGTGAAAATCAAAAATTGAAACATGTTTAGGGCTACATTATCTCCAACCTCGCCGACAGCGAAAGCATACCGCATACCTCCACTGACTTTTTCTTGTTCTGATTCGCTCATAATGGTTTCCTCTCTAATTATTTATTTTTAATATATAATTTTCTTTTTTTATTTTAAAATTTAGATCAATACTCTTTTACCTTATTAGTATAAATATATTTACATTCTAAACTTTCGATATTACTATCTAACTGAGTAAAAAAAAATCAAATCGTAGATTTGTTTGAGTTAATATTTAAGTTCCTAATCCCAACTTACGATAAATTCTTTATATTCGTCTTTATCGACTTTTATAACTCCCTTTTCGAAAACATTGAGGCATATGTGTGAATCTTCCCCCCAGATTTTGTTTACTAAACCAGGAACTACATCGTAATCTGGTTTGCCATCCCAAGTATAAAATATTACATTAAACCAAATTTCAACCATGTATTTCACCACACCCTATTTTTTTTACAAAGGTAAATAGAAAGATTTCTAATAAAAAATATTTGAATCAACTTATATATTAATCTAACTTTATCTAACTTCATTAGTTGAAAATCTTTCATAAATGGTAGTTAATAAATTTCTTATAAAATAGATTATAACTCACAATAGCAAATTAATTAATTTAGAGAGATATTATGGTTAAAAATTTCGTCGTCGGCGTAATTGGCGCCGGTAGAATCGGTAAAATACACATTGAAAACCTATTGCGCAAGGTCCCAAATGTAAAATTAAAAATTATTGCTGATATTAATATAGATGATCAATTAAAACAATGGGCTGCTGATAAAGGGTCATTAAATCTTATCACAGAAGCAAATAAAATCTTTTCCGATCCCGAAGTTGATGTAGTTGTGATAGCTTCCTCTACAGACACTCACGCGAAATTTATTCAAGAAGCTGCCGTGGCAAAAAAGCATATTTTTTGTGAAAAACCGATCGATGTAGACATAAGACGGATAAAAGAAACTCTTGAGATTGTCAAAAAAGAAGGAGTTAAATTAATGGTCGGATTCAATAGGCGTTTTGATCGAAATTTCATGAGAGTTCACGAAGCAGTCGTTTCTGGACAAATTGGAACGCCACAGATCGTAAAAATCACTTCGCGAGATCCAGCGCCCCCTCCAATTGAATACATTAAAAAAAGTGGAGGGATATTCCTAGATATGGCTATTCATGATTGGGATATGGCTCGATACCAAGCTGGAAGCGAGGTAGAAGAAGTATATGCGAGTGGAGCTGTACTCATAGACCCCAAAATTGGCAAAGCCGGAGATGTGGATACGGCAGTAGCAATTTTGAAATTTGAAAATGGAGCCTTAGGAATAATTGACAATACGCGCCAAGCTGTTTATGGCTATGATCAACGCGTTGAAGTATTTGGGTCAAAAGGTTGCGTGATAGCAGATAACGAGGCTACAAATACAGTACGAATTTACACGGCAGAATGTACCAACATTGACAAAATTCCTTACTTTTTCTTGGAAAGATACATGGAATCGTATGCAACTGAGCTAAAATCTTTCTTTGATTGCTTGCAAAATAATCAAAATCCCTCTCCTAACGGAGTAGATGGTTTACAAAATGTTTTAGTAGCAATGGCAGCGAAAAAATCTTTTGCAGAAAATCGACCTGTAAAAATTTCTGAAGTAGATATATAAATATTTCTGTAGAGATGTAAATAACTCTAATGCGTAATACAGTTAGAAGAATTAGTTTCAACCTGCTTTAAATTAATGAGAGAACGAAAATGTATTGAAACAAGTTAAACACCATAAATACCATAAATTAAAATTGTAGCTCGAATTTTTAATTAAATAATCAAATTAATAAAATTAAACTAAAAAGCGAAAAAAAAGTCATAGGTTGATATAATATGAACTTAGACGATTTTAAAAGTATGAGAATTCCAACGGCAATGATAAAGAAATTATTACCGCCGAAAAAAAGCGTTTTCACAGTAGACACTACTGGAGATGGAAAAGCCGATAGCATTAAAATTGTGGTTCTTAACGTGATGGCTCCATTATCTATCCCCAAAAAGGAAGATTTGGGAGATGTCGATGTTGACGAGATAGACCCTTCTGAGTATGGAAAATTAATGCTCGATGGCGAGGAAATCGATATTTCTAAAGGATCCTCTAGCATTGAATTAATTAAGCAAAGCTTAAGGGTATATCATAAAGGGGAAACTTTCACTTTTAAAGACGCAATCGGAGGAAACATGGCGGGTAGAACTTTGGCGATGGGAGACGAAATCGTGGTTGTTTTCAAATTAGAGGATGCGTTTTTAGGAAAATTAACGGAAGGAAAACACACTATTGGTATCGAATCTGAAAAAATACCTAATATCGAGATTGGTTTTGAGTTAACAAGTAAAAATATGAACCAACCGTTCAATCCATAAAGATTTATAAATATTTATTTTTTAATTTTAAAATCTTTTTTGCTCTTTTTTTTAAAAATTTCCAACGGTAATTGATGTGAATCAAGTTAATTTTTTAAGTTGTTTATTACCATTTAAGTAGTATAACTTTGCATTTAACAACAGAAAAATCTCAGAAAAAGCATTTATGTTTTGATTGGTTAAATAAATTTTGATTGGTTAAATTTAAAAAAAAAGAAATTTTAATTCTTTATGATATTATAACGAGATCTAAGATCCCTGCGAGAACGACGAGAATTCCAGATATAATAATACCCACTAGACCCAAACCCGTATTAAATAGAAAACCAAGTATAAGAATAACGATTCCTAGTATAAATAAAAGATATCCTCTGATTGGGATTGCGTTAGGCTTTATGCATATAATTATAAGAACTATGGCAATGACTATATATAGAATTCCAGAAATTCGGATCGATGATGTAATTTCTATAATAAAGTTAAGTATGAGTACAATTACTGGAATAATTACCAAAATTCTCATAATTATAAGTTTTTTCTCTTCTTCCATGATTACCACTTTATTTTTCGTTTTTATGTTTGATTTATTTTTGTTAAAAAAAAAATTTAATTGTAATATAACTCTGTTTTTTCTCTATTTAAAGTTAATTACATTATAAACTTAATATAAGTCTCTTTAATAAGTTCATTTAAATCTCTAGATTCAAAAGAAAGATATAGAAAAGCAAGAAGTTTAAATCTTAAATAAATTAATTATTTCATAACTTCTCCTTAGTATGGACGAAAATTTAGAAAATCGATGGAAAAATGGAAACAAACCTTTTGATGGTTTAACCATATTTCTACCTGATTATATCAAAGTCTATGAGCTTAAAAGAATTTTATTATTAGAAATTGTGGAATATTTGTCCGATAAAAAATTTTTATCTTATCTTCTGAAAAACGAAGATTGGCACGAACATGATGCACATATTAATTCTTCAAAAAGAATTACCGAAGAGGAACTTAAAGAATTTATAAATAATGAATTAGAGAAAGTCTTTGAAAATTGGGATGATAACGTACGAATTTTATATTATAATAAAGATAATGATTTCATCTTAAGATTATATATTGATATTGATGAGATTGATAAAAGTGAATTTGACATTACGCTTTCTTCTAAAAATGCGAGAGAATTAAAAAAGCTTTTAGAACAAAAATTTGATACACAAAAATTTAATATAAAAGGAGCAAAAGAGTTTTTTGATGATATTTATGCAGGCTAAAGAGTCCACCAAACATTCTTGGAATAAAATAAACACACCATTGGTATCGAATCTGAAAAGATACCTAATATCGAGATTGGTTTTGAGTTAACAAGTAAAAACATGAACCAACCATTTAACCCTTAGAATGAATAAAATACTATTTTTTTTATATCAAATAATCTCTATTTAATCTATTTATTTTAATTAATTACATTTCATAGCAAGGATTTTAAATCAACATTCTTACAATTATAGTTTCAGTCAAAAAAGACTGCCAGACTGTGTGATTCGGTTGTTATTTAACATGTGGAGCGTTGTAAGGGTCTGTGGATTGTGTTTCAATAAAAAAAAGAAAAAGATTTTATTCTTTATGATTTTATAACGAGATCTAAGATCCCTGCGAGAGCGACGAGAATTCCAGCTATAATAATACCAACTAGACCCAAACCAAAATTAAACAAAATACCTAGTATTAGAATCACGATTCCTAGTATCAATAAAAGAATTCCTTTGTTTGGAATTACATCAGGCTTCAAGCATATAATTATAAGAAATATGGCAATAGCCGGATATAGAATTAAAATAACATAGTTGACGCTTCCTGATGCAATGTCAACAAAAAAGTTAAGTAAGAGTATAAGTGCTCCAATAATTACCAAAATTCTCATAATTAAAAGTTTTTTCCCTTCTTCCATGTTTACCACTTTATTTTTCGTTTTTATGTTTGATTTATATTGTAAAAAAAAAAAATAATTGTAATTTAACTCTGTTTTTTCTATATTTAAAGTTAAGTATATCTCAATAAGGTTATTTTAAATTTAAAAAAAATGAAGGAATTGAAGTTGAAGTCTCAGAAAAGCCGAAAAGAAAAAAAAATATGAGATTTTATATCTCTTTAATAAGTTTATTTAAATCTCTAGATTCAAAAGAACGATATAGAAAAGTAAGGCGTTTAAATCTTAAATAAATAAATTATTTCATAACTTCTCCTTAGTATGGACGAAAATTTAGAAAATCGATGGAAAAATGGAAACAAACCTTTTGATGGTTTAACCATATTTCTACCTGTTTATATCAAAGTCTATGAGCTTAAAAGAATTTTATTATTAGAAATTGTGGAATATTTGTCCGATAAAAAATTTTTATCTTATCTTCTGAAAAACGAAGATTGGCCCGAACATGATGGAAATATTAATTCTTCAAAAAGAATTACAGAAGAGGAACTTAAAGAATTTATAAATAATGAATTAGAGAAAGTCTTTGAAAACTGGGATGATAACGTACGAATTTTATATTATAATAAAGATAATGATCTCATCTTAAGATTATATATTGATATTGATGAGACTGATAAAAGTGAATTTGACATTACTCTTTCTTCTGAAAATGCGAGAGAATTAAAAAAGCTTTTAGAACAAAAATTTGATAAACAAAAATTTAATATTAAAGGTGCAAAAGAGTTTTTTGATGATATTTATGCAGGTTAAAGAGTCCATCAACATTCTTGACATAAAATATTCCTATTTTTATGTCTTGGAATAACTCTTGTAAATTTTAAATCCCCCCGAAATGAAGAAGAAACACTTATCAAAAGGGAAAAAGAATAATATTCTAAGTACTTGACTTTACAAGTTATAATTCTTAATTCAGTTTAAACCTTTTTTTGTCGTAACTTATTTAAAAAGAATTTTTAAAAAATAGATCAAATTCTACCTACATGAAAAAAATTATAAAAAATATTGCTCTAAATTTAATTTTGAAAATAATCTTTCTTGTATTTTGGTTAAATGGGGCAAAATTGGTTTTTTATACCTGCCTTTGTTAAAAAATAATAATAAAATATTCTACTTACATTAATTTTTAATATTGTTTCATAACCATATTTTTCTTACATCTATTAAAAAAACGGGTAAATAATACATACCAAATAGATTAAAAAGTCTAAATATAATTTATGTCGTTTTATTCCACATTAAGATGAGTTAAAAAAAGGACTGTTTTTAAAAAAATTTTTTATTTGATTTCCGACTAAATATGATAGAAATAAAAATAACTATTTTATCTTGTAAAGTCAAGTAAGTAAACAAAATTTAGTCTTACAGCAATATTAAGCAAAACTTTAATATATTTGATTTTTTACTTAAATTTAAGAGTTATAAATTCAAAAAAGATTGTATTCTTTACATCTTAAGTCGCAAATAAAAAGGTTATCATATGGGCTATACAATTTTTATAAGTTATGCAATGGTGGATAGTAAAAAGTTGCAAATAAGCGATGTTGTAACTCAATTAGAAGATAAAGATGATGTAGATAAAGTACATTATTGGGAAGGGTGGCACGGTTATTTAGATGGTGATATTATAAGTTTCATGGAAGATAACATCAAGGTTTCAGACATTTTTATTGCTGTATGTACTGAACCCTCAAATTTATCAGAAAATTGTGGAAAAGAACGAAGAATGGCCGTTTTTCAGAATAAACGGCTCATACCCCTCTTTGACGATTTCAGTAACGTTCCAGAAACTTTTCAACCTTATATTGGTATTAATTTCACAAGTAAAAATATAACTACTATAGCCAATGAGATCTATGATTTAATTATAAAAGGAAGGGAAGAAATCATTGAAGCTCCTTCAGCACTTAAAAAAGGCATGTTCTTTTCAAAACAAGTTAACCTTAATGAAATTCAAATCCTCAAGGCAATTCAAAAAGAAATAATCAATAATCTTAAAGACTGCTTCAAAATTGATAAAAATAGCTATGTAACTTCACTTGATTTTTCCTCTAAGACACTGAATTCTATGCCAAAATCTATATATTCTCTTAAGAACTTGATAACTGTGAATTTCTCCTTTGATTCATTCGAAACCGATGATGAGGTTAAAGAGCTCTTTTTGGATGGAAAGGAAATTTTAATTAATGGAAAAACGTATGTAGACAGACAAATCGAAGAAAGGGTTAAAATTGATTCTCAGAGAAGACAAAGGTTAAGAGAAAAATTTAGGGTAAAACCAGAACAATTTAAGATATTAGAAGAATTACAAAAATTTTTAATCAAGGATCTTCCTAAAGAAGATGAGATTGGTTGGAGCGACTATGGTGTAAAAGTTGAGAAAGAAGAAGTTTTAACACTAGGTTTAGCTAATTGTGACTTAATGAGACTTCCAGACGATATTGGAAATCTAACTTCACTTAATGATCTTTTTGTGAAATATAATAAATTAACAACTCTTCCTAACTCAATAGGAAATCTAAAAGCACTTAAAAGAGTATCATTTAAGAACAATCAATTGACCATTCTGCCTGATATTTTTGGTAACCTTAAATCAATTCGAGAATTAACAATAAGCGATAATCAACTTAAAGTACTTCCAGCTTCTATTGGTAATCTTAAATCACTTCTCACCCTTTGGTTTTATGGTAATCAGTTAGAATTACTACCAGAATCTTTTGGACAGTTAGAATCACTTGAAAAACTGTATATTTATGAAAATAACCTAATGTCTTTCCCTAAATCCTTTGGAAATCTTAAATCTCTTCAAGAATTAGACTTACACCGGAATCAATTAACAACCCTTCCAGAATCTTTTGGTAATCTTGATTCTCTTCTTAAGCTTGATCTTTCACGAAATGAATTAGAAACACTTCCAGAATCGTTCTGTAATCTTGAATTGTTAATGAAGTTAGATTTATCGTATAATCAAATTAGCTCCTTACCGGAATCCATCGGAAACCTAGAATTACTTGTAGAATTGAATATGAGTGAAAATTATAATATTACTCA
>JAUWBH010000142.1 GCA_030605085.1 Promethearchaeota archaeon
TACGAGTTTCCCCGTATGTGGCTCGAGCCTAAAATGCCCAACGCGTCGCCGCGTCCTTCTTCGGACTTCGTGTCACCACTATTCCGTCAAGGAATCCCGTCACCGTTTTTCCTCAAAAAGGATCTTGGGTTTTCAAGAATCCCGCCTTCTCAATTGTTCATACTAGAATTTTAAAGAGTTGAGGATAACCTCATATGCTCTTCTTTTCCTTCTAATCCATCGGATTAGGTCAATGACATCGTTATTGTCCACCTTTTCCTTTAACGTTTGACACGCTATTACGATGCACCCGTGTCAGCCAATGGTTTATTGAACTTTTGAGAAAACCTTTTTCTTGTTTAGACCTGCTGGAAGTCTGCGTCCTTTCAGACTGGGTATCCTCTGCTAAATAGCAGCCCCTATCCGGGCTATTACCGCCCGGCATTTGCTTTCTCCAGCATCCCATACCTACTAAGCCTTCCCTCTCCCTTGCGGTAAAGATACCATCCCACTTCCGTCTTCACTTCCGTGTATGGGGCTTATTAGGCTTACCATGTTTCGTACAATTGACTTTCAACAACCTCCTTAGGTATTCACTATCCCCCGGCAGCTCTATGATTGGAAAGACATTGAAGTCCGACCAATGTCTACTAGCAGTATTGCCATTTTGGCAAGGCGTACCAATGCATTTCGCCTCTGTGTCATTACGAGGTTTATCATGAGTTCATTCATTTACCATAGAGGTCTTTTATTAGCCCGCAGCAGGAGTGCATTCTCCTCTGTCGGTACATTTCCCAACGCTTAGTACCCCACCGTTACCAGTGGCGCACCCATGGGCTTCCACACTCGTCCAACTCGAGGTCGATTTCTTGAGGGCTTATCTATTAATAAGCATACCATTCAGTAATACTCAAGGTTCCGTATTCAATTGTATAACTTCATGTCGCACCGGACTGATGCCACAAATAATTCAACATAACATCGTTGATAATATTATTTGAAATAAAGTGAGTATATTTTTATTCATTTTAATGGTCTTACTAATTCAAGTATTACTGTAATTGCTAAAAAATTCTGTCGAAAAAATTTATAGATATAGTCCAAGTATATAGTAAAAATAGATTTAATAAAAAATTATTTTTTGAATAATTTAATCTACTCATTGGATAATTTACGATTCATATTCATATTCTCGAATTGCTCGACCTATTTCGATAATAAACCATATAAAAATCGCAATAGCAATAATTCCTAGAATTAATCCTATAGCAGGCAGAATCTTGTTATCGTCTTTTGCCAATCCAATGATTCCAAAAATTATCGCTAATGGGCCAAAGATAATCCCTAGTAAATAGGCTCCACCTAATATTCCGATGATTCCAAAAATTATTGCCAAAATTCCAAATACTTTTCCCATCAATTTCACCTTAACTTTTTCATATTTATTAAAAAAGTTCACCCAAAAATGAAGTGAGAATTAATTAAATATGAGTTTTATGTATGTTTTTGTTGCTCCTTTTCCTTTTAACATGATTTTTGTTTGGAATGGCGGTTATTGCTGGAATAGTTTTATTCCTAATTGTACGCCATTCTAAATGAAGATATTATGATAATATTCAAATTATATTTTATATTTACCTTAGTAATTAATTAACAATTTGATGTCATTGATAAAAAGCACATGAATTCAGAAATAATTAAGAAATCAAAATATTCTGCATTAACGCCTTTATGGATTGGGTTATTCTGCGACATTCTAGGCTTCTATATTATCATCCCCTTTCTCGCAACATTTATAGATGCTTATAACACCACGCCATTTGTTATTGGATTAGTGCTTGCAACAAATGCAGTATTTACTCTAGTATTTGCACCGGTATGGGGGAAATTAAGCGATAAATTCGGTAGAAAACCAATTTTAATTATCTCTCAAATGGGAACATTCACTGCTTTTATGATGTTAGCTTTATCTAGTTCAGTTGAGATGTTATTTCTTTCTCGCATGGTTGATGGTATTTTTGGGGGAAATTGGCCTATGGTTAAAGCAATTATAAGCGATGAAGTTCCACCGAAGGACCGAGGTCTTCAAATGACAAATGTAGGAGTTGTACACGTACTCGCTGGTCTTGTTGGACCTGGTTTGGGGGGTATATTATCCATCGTCCGATTACTTGGACCAGAATACCCCATAGCAGCAGCAGGATTCGCAGCGGCAGGGTTTTCTTTGACATCTCTCTTAATTACAATTGTTTTTGTAAAAGAATCTTGGCCTAAAGAGAGAAGATTAACAGCAGAAAATGTTATTAAAATCAAAATAAAGCTTAGGAAAAATAAAGATGCCACTTACTTACTCACTCTATACGCTTTTCACACCCTCTCTTTTATTATGTATGTAACCACGATAACTATATATATGGCATATGTTCTAGGACTTGGCGCTTTAGAAATTGGCATTTTGTTAACAATTTCGGGAATATTTAGAGCTATTGTGAGATTTACGCTCTTTAAACCCACTTTAAAATTATTAGGAGAAAAAAGGATGACTCAACTTGGTTTACTAATTCTAGTGGTTACATTCTTCTTCGTGGGATTTGTAAGAGATATAATAATTTTTCTCATTATATTGTTATTCGTAAGCTATGGTGTATCTTGCTCTAGAGGGCTATTAATTAGCAAAATCACTCAATCTGTTAAGCCTAACGAAATGGGTAAGATTAACGGTTATACTACAACCTTAGATAGCTTGGCTCAAATATCAGGTCCTATAATTGGAACATTAATTTTAAGTATATATGATCCTATCTGGCTTGGAGTGTGTTTGGGTTTAACCGCATTAATGGCTTTTGTCATGATTTTTAAAAGAATTACTCCATTACATCTCAAAGAACAACAATTAGAAATGCATAAAGTTAGATGAAAGAAAAGATCTTATTAAACAAACTATAAATTATTAAATATATCTGAATAATGGTGGGAATTTGTCAATAGAAAATGAAAAAAAAACTACAATCGAGACGAAAAAGGAAATAGGAAAAAGAAAAAGAACTAAATATCCTAAACTAAGACCCTTGTGGGCAGGGGTCTTTCTAGACATACTTGGATTCTTTCTAATTATCCCATTTCTTGCAACTTTCATGGTACTTTATCATACAACACCTCTTATGATTGGTTTATTGATGGCAACAAATGCGCTTTTCACATTCATATCTACGCCATTTTGGGGGAAGATGAGCGATAGATTGGGTAGAAAACCAATGCTCATCATTTGTCAATGTGGAACCACAACAGCTTTTTTAATCTTAGCGTTCTCGAACTCCTTAGAGGTGTTATTTCTTTCTCGAATAGTCGATGGAATATTTGGGGGTAACTTTGCACTTGCAAAAGCAATTGTTAGTGACAATGTCCCCCCTAAAGATAGAGGTTTTCAAATGGCAAATGTAGGAGTTGTGGCCGTACTAGCTTCTCTTATAGGACCTGGTATTGGTGGAGCATTATCGGTATTTGGAATATTGGGTCCTGGATTGTTTGCTGCTGGAGCCTCAGTAATAACTATAATGATAACAGTTATATTATTGGAAGAATCATGGCCAAAATCTAAGCGTGCGCAAAAGGTAAAGGTAAGAAAGAAAAAGAAAAGAAAAAAAAAGAAATTGAGAAAGAACAAAAATGCTATGTATCTATTAACCTTGTATGCTTTGCATACGCTTACATTTATGATGTTCTTAATAGCTATGGCTCTAGTAATGGCGATTGTTCTTGGTTTAAATGCGTTTGAAATAGGAGTTCTATTAACAATTGCTGGGATTTTTCGGGCCATAGTAAGGTTTACTCTTTTCAAGCCAACACTTCGATTACTAGGCGAGAAAAATACTATGAGATTTGGATTGTTTCTATTTGTTATTACCTTTTTCTTTGTTGGCTTTATGAAAGACGTAATATTATTTACAATTTGTCTACTAATATTCAGCTATGCTGCCTCTTGTACAAGAGGTCCTCTTATCAGTAAAATTACACAATCAGTATCACCAAGAGAGATGGGTAAAATAAATGGAGTTACCTCTTCATTGGATAGTATGGGAAGAATCATAGGGCCTCTCGTTGGGGGATTTATGTTAAGCGTGTATGACCCTTTCTGGTTAGGTTTATTAATGAGTATTATAGCACTAATTGCTTTCATTATGATTTTTAAAGAAATTAAACCATACTCTTTAAAGTTTTTTTAATTTAAAAAAATTTTAAGGTTTCTTTAGCAATTAAAAATGAGGTTTGCAAATGTTCACCTGTTAAATGAAAGTATTGTTTCCACTTATTTTCTCCTAAGAAATCGCTTATCGTGAAGATTGCTGCCGCCTCTATATTTAAATATTTAGCTACTGCGAATACCGCTGAAGCTTCCATATCTACCGTTAGAACCCCCTCATTCCTATAGTGCTTTATTTCTTTAAGAGATTCTCGATAAGGCGCATCTGTAGTCCATGTCGTTCCTAAATTATATTCTAAACCCATTTTATTTATAGTAATTACTATATCGTTTGTTAATTTTTGAGAAGGATATGAGTATTTTTCACTTTGGAGGTAATGATGTGAAGTTCCTTCGTCTCGAATAGCTTTAGTACACACTACTATACTTCCTAATTGTAAATCCTTTTGCAAAGATCCAGCAGTACCAACTGAAATGAAATATTTAATACCAAAAGCAGCAAGCTCCTCGATTAATATAGCAGCAACCGGAGCACCTATACCAAAATTTCCACACACTCCAATTTTGCCGTTTGTATCGTTTAAGATGAAGAAATCTCGAAAAACATGTTTGACTTTCTTTGTAGGGTAATTATTAATAATATAATTCATCAAATGAGGTTGAAATGTAAAAATAACTCCTTCTGGAGGTTCAATTTTTAGTCGAATACCAAGCTCTTTTTTGTATTTCCAAAAGTCTTTTGCAGTAAATAACGATTTTTCACGAAATTTATTTGGAAAATTGGGGAATGGCATATTTTAGAATTCAATATGATAATTTTAAAACTTTTAGAAATTACTTTAATCCAGCATCCTTCTAATGCTTCTAATGCTTTCGATTGGAGGGCTATTAATGGTGAAAGGATTTTTAATGGAAAAAAAGAGATTAAGGATAAAAATTAATTTACATTCCTTTTTATTAAATATTACGCCAAAATTTTATACATTGCTCTTGTAAGCCTCATGGTGCGTGCATCTCCAGTTAGAGACATCATCATTTTATTCATAACATAAGCAAAGCTCAACTTAGCATCGAGGTCCATTATAGCCCTTGAACCACCCCAGCCACCCCAATAAAAAGTGCGAGGATTTGGACCTATTGGCATATCTTTACTTGTAAGACCCCAACCTAAACCAAATCGTATTGGTAAAATGAGAACAAGGTCAGGCCCATAACATTGTTCTTCGATAGATTTTTCAATAGTGTTTAAAGAAAGCAACCGTACATTATCGACTTTTCCACCACATGCTAAAGCAGATGTAATCCGTGCCACAGATCTGGCATTACCATGCCCATTTGCAGCAGGAATCTCGGCTGCGCGCCAAGCTCTAGTCTTTGAAAGTTTAGCAGTTAGAGGAGGATTAGACAATACTTTTATTGCCATTGAAACATCAAAATTAAATTCATCTGCGATTTCCTTAAGATTAGGCATTTTGGGGGGAATTAATTCACCTACACGGGAATCCAATTCTTCAGGTAAGCCAATATGGAAGTCTGCCCTAAGAGGATTAGCAACTTCTTCCCGAAAGAATGTTCCAACAGTTTTACCAGTAATACGACGAATTAATTCCCCTAAAAGATAACCATGTGTTATAGCATGATATCCGCTCTTTGTTCCAGGTTCCCACCATGGTTTCTGAGCAGCTAATAGATTTATGATTCGATTCCAATCATAGAGCGCTTTAGCTGGAATAGACTTCTCAAAACCAGGAAGTCCAGCAGTGTGGCTAAAAAGATAACGAACAGGTAATCTCTCTTTGCCTGCTTGCCCAAATTCAGGCCAATATTTAGCCACGGGAGCATCAAGGTCGAGAAGCCCTCGATCCACAAGCATGAGCGTACAAAGAGTTGTCATAACTTTTGTAGTTGAATAGACATTTACTATAGTGTCTCGTTCCCAAGGACGAGTTTGGGCGGCATCCGCATAACCAGCCCAGATATCAATAACAAATTCCCCATTTATAGTCGCAGCGAACGATGCACCTACTTCTAAACCCGCTTTAAAATTTCTAGCGAATGCCCTTTTAACCGGTTCAAATCTATCATCACAATATCCGTGTATTTTCACTTTATCTGCCATATTTATTCTCCATTTATAAAAAGAACTAAAAAATATTAATTAAACTTAATAGTAATGAAATAGGTTATGCTTGAAAATTTAAAAATTATTTTATAATTTCTAGTTAATTATTGTTTCTATCAAATTCCAATAAAACATAAGTACCGACCGATCCATATCCCGTAAGTAATTCTTCGTTATTTGTTTTCACGGAGGGAATTGAGGGGTCCACTGTGATTTTAACTTCTTTATCTCTTATAATAACAAGCATACAATCCATTTCCTCTATATTTATCACAGCAAAAATCCCTTTGTTCGCTTCGTGTTCAAAAGCATTATTCCCAACGCCAACAACCGTCCAATTCACTCCGTCAAAAAGAAAGATATCGTTGATTTTGGGAATATCCATTTTATTTCTCTTTAATCTTAAAATTTAATAATAAGAAAATCATTATAGAATAAAAAAGTTTTATCTTAAGTAGCTAATACTTTTTAGAACATTTAAGATTTAGTTATTGAGACTACCATAATATTTCTAGCTGAAATTCATTCCGAATTGGTTTGAGCAACACTAATTGTCTCCATTGCAGCTTGAAATTTACTGAGCAATAAAGTCGCAATTAATAATATTATGACTGAAATTATGAATAGATAATAATTATTGAAACTTTGACGAAAAACAAATATTCCTGCGATGATTGGAATTATAAGCGCGAAAGAATTTAGAATTGGAAACATTAAAACTGCTTTTCCTTTCTGAAAAGCACTTTGGTAAAAAACTACGCTAATAACATTACAAAACACCATCCCCCAAAAACCTATAAAAACCCATAAATGACTATAATCGAACCAAAACACTCCAAAAAGGACTTCCGCCCATCCAAAAGGAGATAGTAGATTTATTTCGGCGTCAATAAAGGCTTGAACAAGGATGTTTGTAAAGATGCCCCCCAAAGCGAATAAAATTCCTCCTGTAAACATTATAAAAAGACCTTCTAATTGCGTTCCTCTTTTATGTTTTGATATCAAAAAGCATAAACAGGATATCGAAATAGAAATTACTAAGAAAATGAGAAAGGGTATTACGAACTGATGTAAATCAAATCTGACCTCCGTAATTCCTGCAAACATTATTAAGATGGGGGCTATGATTAACATTCCAATCGAAATATATTCAAATAAAGATATTCTTTCTCCTAATATACGATTGGCAGCTATAACAAAAACAATTAAGCCAACGCTCATGATTGGTTGTACTGCAAGAATTCCAATCGTTCCTAACGCAAAAATATAAGGAACCCAACCAATTATCCCCAAGAAAAAGCCTAAAATCCACATTTTATTTTTAAAAAATTTTCTAAAGGATTTTAATACGCTCACAATACCTTCTTCAAATTTTATTTCTGGACATTCAATTAGTCCTTTTTTTTGAAAAACGATGGCTAAATTAAAGCAAAAGGTAGCAATTAAAGCTAAAAATATACCCATAATTACAGTTAAAATGTCAATCATGATTGTTTATTTGAAATTACGATTGCAAATAATTTTTTATATTCGGTTATCAATAATAATATTGTGAAAAAACAAAGAAGGCAGAATGTTTAAGCTTTTCACAAATGAAATTACCTTTTCCCGGTTATAATAAATTTGATGGAATCTAAAAATTACGATCCAATTGTAGAAAAGATATTATCAGATTTACGAGAAAGGTTCTCAGATAATATTATCAGCGTGTACGGTATCGGCAGTTATTTTGACGATGAGCTCCCTTCAGATTGGATTAAAAACGACCTTGACATCGTTGTAATCGTTAAATCGTTTACAAACACTCCTAAATACGATTGGACTAATGTAAGGTACGAGAAGAAAGAGATCGACGATTGCGGGGTATGGATTGGGTTTCACACGCTCGAAGGGTTCAACGATAAGGCTAGATTCAAGAATAAATCGTTTTCGAACTACGAGTGGAGCCTTTTAGATTTAAAACACCCGGAAAATTCAAAATTATTATACGGTCAGGATATCCGGGAGCAATTGCCCGATACGACTAAGATCAAATTCAATTTCGACGATATACTAGCGAGAAGTCTTTATCATCTTGATAAGAGTTTAGGAGAAGCAATTTCAAAAAATTTAGAAGAATCGATGCGGGAATTTACTAAATCTGTCTTTAAGTTTGGATTTTATTTATGTATATATTTTGACCAAGATTTTTTCTACACCTCAATTCGTCGAATTGCTGTTAAAATTGAAAAATTAAAAGATGACAAACTTATTAATCGTAATTTTCTTGAAATGGTTAAAAAGTCGATTATTTTTAGAAGAACAAACCATTTTAACGAAAATTTTAGAAATTTAAGAAATTCTTTTATTATATTAGCATTTTTCCTATTAGTGAAAGGAAAATTACACAGGAAATTTAATTACGGCGAGTTAATAAAGTATTTAAAAGAATCTTTTGGAGGCTTTCGATATTTAATTCAAATGGCAGAAAATATAGAAAAAAAATTATAGCTAAATTCTTTAATCGTCTTAAAATGCGAACATATACTAGCTTTAAGTGTGTTCTTATTTTTTTACGATTTAATCATTTTATCAAAATCTTCCCTAAGTTGATCGCGAAAATCAGGATGGGATATGTCTATTAAGGCTTTTGCGCGCTGACGTATCGTTTTTCCACGTAAATCAGCTATACCATTTTCTGTTACTATATAATGAACATCATTACGAGATGTTGTTACGCATGCTCCTTCATCTAATTTAGATACAATTCTTGTTATTGTTTTCTTTTTATTTGTTGAAGGGAGAGCAATAATGGATTTCCCTCCAGGAGATATACTTGACGCACGAACAAAATCAACTTGTCCGCCCACTCCAGAATATTGCTGATAACCAATAGTATCTGCAGATACTTGACCAAATAAATCTACTTGTATAGCAGAATTAATTGATATTAAATTATTCACTTTCCCGGCAATCATAATGTTATTTGTATAATCAACTGGACGCATTTCCACATTAGGGTTATTGTCAACGAAGTTATAAAGTCGTTTTGTGCCCATTAAGAATGTAGCTATAAATTTACCAGGATTCAAGTTATTATATTTATTAGTAATAACACCTTTTTCATAAAGATCAACAACTCCATAAGAGAACATTTCAGAGTGAATCCGTTCTGTCAAGCAGATAAAAGCGATATAGAGTGATATATTTCATCACCTTGACTTGCATCTCGAACGATGCGTTCCTTGAACTCACAGAATTCTCCCAACATCGTTTTCATCAATTGCCTTTCAACGGGAACGGGGCTCGCTACATTCTTATTGTTATTAGATGTTTTTAACCTCTTGGTAAGATATTTTTCTGCAATATTAATCGGAGCTTGAATTTGGCGGTTAATGGTGAACCCGCAATACTTACAAACAAAGGTCTGTGTTGTACAACTTGTAAGCTTTCCACATTTCAAGCATTTTTTAGAGGTGTTTCTTGGATTTTCGTACTCAACGAGAGTTATAGAACCGACAAAATCGCTACCGATAAATTTTCCATCGAAAAAAATTTAAATAGCTTTATATATGTGTTTGTATGTTTTTTTATTTGAACTTTAATATCGTTTCAAATAATTTATATCGTTAATTTTTTCGATAAGAATTTACTAAGATTATTAATTAATGAAAACTTTAATGGTTGATGAGTAATGTCTGAGAAAGATATGATTATTGAAATTGAAAATTCTTTAAGAAAAGATGAATTTGAAAAAGTTTTTGAATTAACAACTCAATTACTAGAAAAATATCCTGATAATCTTTTAGCTTTTACTTATAAGGGATCTTCTCTATATAGATTAAAAAGATATCCTGAAGCAATTGAGATATTCCACGAAATATCTACGAAAAGAATACCTGATAAACCTTTAGGTTTTCTATATTTAGCTAGATGTTATAAAGCACAAAAGATGTATTATGAAGCTAGCAAATATTTAGAGAAATCACTTGAAAAAGATCCAAAACATCTCACGTCATTAAAGGAATTATCGCATTGTTTTATGATGATGAAGGACCATAAGAATGCCATCAAAATTCTTTTTTTTGGAGCTGAATTTTATCCAAAGGATGTTTATTTTTGGCACTGGTTAAGCTATTCATATCATGAAATTAATGATTTAACTAATGCACTTATCTGCTCTATTAAAGCAACGAAAATTTCTTATGTTACAACGAAAGCACTACGTGAAATAATAATAGATTCTTACTATAAAAATTATGAAGAAGCTATGAAGAAGCAGAAGTTAATTGCCAAAGTTTATTTTAAGAATGTATTAGGAGATTGTCTTGTTCGTAATTCTCTAGAACTAGAAGAAAGTGAAATTGATTCTATCGAAAACATCATTTTTTTCGATGTTGTAAAACAAGATCTTAAAGAACTAAAATTAAGAAATAACAAAATTTCAGAAATTTCTGGTCTTAACGATTCTCCTGATTTAGTTTTGCTTGATTTAAGTGATAACAATATTATAAAAATCAATGGATTAAGTAATCAAATTAATCTTAAAGAACTTCACCTAGCAAATAATCAAATTAAAAAAATAGAGGGTTTGGATAATCTTAAACAACTGAAAACTCTAGATTTATCAGGAAACCAGGTTAGCAATTTAGGAGGTTTAGCTAGTTTATCAGAACTTGAACATCTAAACTTATCTAATAATAAAATTACCTCTTTGAAAGATTTAGAAAAAATTGAAGCACTGAAACACTTGGATCTTAGCAATAATAAACTATCTACATTAGATAATTTAGAAAAATTGCCCCGTCTGGAAATTCTTAATCTAAAAAGAAATCCTAATCTACCTAAGTTCTTTGATGACTACTACAAAAATTCCGAAGAAATAGCAAAAATAAGAAAATACAGTGGACTTTCCTTTGTAAAATTACTAGAAGCAAGCAAGCAAGAAATTCAAGATCGAACGAAAGAAAGGGAAGAACAAAGAGTACAAAGAGCAACGGAGATTAGAAAGAGCATTGAAAGAGATGGTTTTGAAGGAAGTGAAGTTACATCAAATTATGGTTCTATACATAAACTAAGAGAAAGATTAGACGCGTTGTTAAAGCTTAATGAATCTGGGAGCTGTCTATATTGTTGTGCTAGTTTGCCATCAAATGTTAACTTTGCTGATAAATGCGCATTAGCTTTAAATCAAGTAATTGTGGAAACAGATACCTCTCTGCCTATGAAGGCCAAGGATAGAGATAACTATACTGATAAAACAACAGGATCAATGGAGTTCACAAGAATTAGCAGTGATGCATATGCAAGAATTGGTCCTACATTAAGAACTAAAAGAGAGTACAAATCAAAATCTGGATCTCACTTTTGGAAAGAGTATTTTCCAAAATTGCAAGGAATTGTCTGTCAGGAATGTAGTGATAAATTTGTAAAAAGGGCTACCACTATACTCAAACGATTACAACGACGTAGATTTAAAGAAAAGCATTTTGCTGATCATATTCAGAAAGCGATGAAAAAATGTCATGAAGAGTATATGAAGTTATATGAATCTATGATCGCAAAGAGGGGATTCTAAAATATATCTAACAAGTCAAAGCTTTCTCGCACGGATCGTTTACACCTAAAAGTATCAACAAGCTTTTAGAATTTAGGGAAAAATTATTCGGTTCTTAAGTATTTCAGCTGGAGTGGCTACTCTATTCTGCAATCTGGAGTAGCACACCAAACATGTCTTTAGGATGGATAAAGATTTCTTTCCAAGAATCAAAAAGATTTCTATAGCCAAAGTAAGGGATATTATTTTCCTCAAGGAATTTTTTAGTCATTTCAATGTCGGGGGTTTGTAATGTTAGATGATGTATGCCAGCCTCCCTTTTTTTAAGAAAATTATTCAAAAAACTCTCTTTCCCGGTGGATCTAATAATTTCTAATCTAGAAAGATCCCCCAATTGAAAAATTTCCCAATAATATTTTAAATAAGGATCTCGACCGTGGGTTTGTGGAATGGCACCGAGGATTTTAGTAAAAAATTCTGCTGCCTTCTTGTAATTTTTTACGGCTAATGAAATTCTTAAAATCATAAATGTTTCTTTTTTTCAAATTTTATAATCTTTACCATTTGTTTTTTTCACTAATTAGTGCTTATATAGGTATTTTTGACCATTATTAAGATTTAAATATTGTATTAAAATCTTCCAAAAGTTGTCTACGAAAATCAGGATGAGCAATATCGATCAAAGCTTTTGCTCGTTGATGAACTGTTTTTCCCCGTAAATCTGCTATACCATTTTCTGTCACTATATAATGAACATCGTTACGAGATGTTGTTACGCATGCCCCTTCTTCTAATTTGGAAACGATTCTTGATAATGTTTTCTTTTTATTTGTTGAAGGGAGAGCAATAATGGATTTTCCTCCAGGAGATATACTTGATGCCCGGACAAAGTCAACTTGCCCGCCAACGCCAGAATATTGCTGATAACCAATTGTATCCGCACACACTTGACCAAATAAATCTACTTGTATAGCTGAATTGATTGAAATTAAGTTGTCTACCTTACCGGCTACCATAATATTATTTGTATAATCAACTGGATGCATTTCAACATTTGGATTATTATCAACAAAATCATAGAGTCGTTTTGTCCCCATTAAGAAAGTAGCAATGAATTTACCAGGATTGAGGTTATTGTACTTATTAGTAATAACTCCCTTTTCATAAAGGTCAACAACTCCATCTGAGAACATTTCGGTATGAATTCCTAAATCTTTCTTTTCATGCAGAAATTTCAGTACAGCATCGGGAATTGCTCCAATACCTAATTGTAGATTTGCCCGATCCGGAATAAGTGAAGCAACATTTAGTCCAATTTTTTCTTCGATAGATGTTATTTTTGGTAGAGATATTTCTATTATGGATCTATCGGTCTCGACAACATAATCTATTTCAGAGATATGAATTTGTGAACCTAAAGTCCTAGGCATTTGCTTATTAACCTCTGTTATTACTATTTTTGCCGATTTTGCAGCTTGCATGGTATAATCAATCGACACCCCAAAGCTCAGAAATCCGTTTTCATCAGGAGGAGAAAGTTGAATCAACGCAATATCAACGGGTAAAATGTTGTCTCTAAAAAGTCGCGGAATTTCGGAGAAGTACATGGGGGTGTAATCTGCTCTACCTTCACTAATTGACTTTCGAGTCCCTGCTCCTGCGAATAAAGAATTATGGCGAAAATGGTTCTCCATTCCAGGGAAGCAATATTGACACTCTCCTAAAGCCACCATATGAACTATTTCTACATTTTGTAAGCGTTCTTTTTGATTTACGAGTTCATCAACTAAGACAATTGGTTCTCCAGCAGCGTGTCCAAAAACAACTCTATTTTTAGATATTATATTTGAGATAGCTTGCTCCTTTGTAGTAACTTTTCGAGCGTATTTATCTCTCCAATCTTTCATACTAACACATTTTATACTTTTTTACTTACTATTCCTGCTATTTCTTCTTTAGAAATTCTATAATTTTTTGGGTCCAGATCTCATTTTCTTGCACATTCATACCATGTCCTGTTTTTTCAAATAGTATCAATTCTGCTTGAGGGATTTTTTCAGCTAAAATTTTAGCATTCTCAACAGGTAATATTATATCTTCCGTTCCGTGTAAGATTAGTGTAGGAATTCTTATTTTTGACAGTTTATCGTATGTATCGAACGTTTCCGCATATGCCGCTTGTGCTTCAAAACCTTTAGCAGATGGAGGATGAATTGCGTAGTTCTTAACTACTTTTTCAATAATCTCGGGGTTATTTTTCCTATATTCCTCAGGAAATAAGGAATTAGTGAGTATTCGAGCCATTTTTTCGTATTCTCCTTTTTCCATTAGTTCTAGCATTTGAGGGAATGGATTTTCCTCAAGGATGGGAGTAACAATCCCATGAGAAGGGCCACACCAAGAAGAAGTAAGAATCAACTTAGCAACTCTTTTTGGATAATTTAACACCATTTCTTGTGCGATACACCCCCCCATTGAGAATCCTAACACATGAGCTTTCTCGATCTGTAAAACATCCATAAGTCCGATCGTGTCATCTGCCATCATTTTAGCGGAATATTTTCCATCCGGCATATCAGTTCTTCCAGCACCTCTATTGTCAAATAAAATTGTCTTGAAATGTTTGGAAAAATGTTCAACGCTGTATGGCGGCCAACTGTCTAATGAACTGCTAATGCCACGTATTAAAATGAATGGATATCCTTTTCCATAGATTTCATAATAGATATTGAGATCATTGACTTTTACTTTTGGCAATTTCTTTCTCTACAAATTAATTTTTTATATTTGTAGTTGATATTCAATTTATTTAAATCTTTATTATTGTTTTTTTATTGAGCATTAACATTACTCTTGATTGCAAATAATTTTTTATAGTCGATAATCAATAATAATATTATGGAAAATGACGCGGTAAAAAAAGAGAATAAAGACAATATTAGAGAAAAAAATAATGAGGAAAAACAAACTGTTGAACTTCCAGCCTTAGATTTTTTTAAAATAAATTTTATTAGCTTTCTGATTCCTTTATACGTGTGTTTAGGATTGTTTTTATTATTTGAATATTGCTTCATTATTCCTTTTTCAATTCCGCTTATAATACATGTTCTCTTATTGCCTGGACTTTTTTTACTTTTATATTATGTGTATTTAATAGTTTTGATTGAAATTGCTGCCTTATGGGTTCGAAGATGGAACAAAAAAAGCCCACCAATACAAGGGATTTTTCAGCGTGTTCTGGACGATGTAAATAGTAAAGAAGGCAGAATGATTAAATATTATCACAAAAGAGGTTTCATTATTAAATTTCCAATTTGGCTAACTTCCAAGAGCCCTTTCCCATGGCTCGTTAATAGAGCTCTCAGAAGAATAGGTCACAATAAAATTGGGAAGAATGTTATATATTGTGATTCATATGTTGGACTTGAATTTACAGATTTAGGCGATAATGTATTTATTTATCCCACTACAGCATTATCAAGTCATACGGTTAATACAATTTTTGGCAAAATAACTATGTTAGAAATTAAATTAAGCGAAAATACAACTTTATATCCAGGAATTATAGCAGGTCCAGGTGTTTTGACTACAGAAAATAATGTTATTTTTCCTAACACCGTATTACATAAAAGTTGGAGGGGGAAACCAGGCAAATACTATTACCACGGCAGTCCCGGTCGCCCATTTGACCCTGATCGCCCATTTGATGAGAAATAAATAAAAAAAATAGAATTTTTTAGGTTTTTGGATATCTTTCATGTTTTTGAAGAAATTTTCTATATATATTTATCTTGTCCAAAACTGTCCCTGCTAAATTTAAGGATTCGAATACTGGAACATTTCGATTTAAAAGTTTAAGCTTAAATTTATAGCGGCTCTTATATTCTTCGAAACCTTCGTTGATTTTCAGCATTACGCAAAACATAGGTTTAGTACATACGCTTTTAGCTTTTAATATGTACCTTATAAATTCTCGATTTAAATCCAAATCTTTATAACCCATCTCTTCTAAAATTTCTGAAAATCCCCCAAACCTTTCAGGATCTTTAATGAAAACTATAGACGAGATATTTGGGTCTCTATCTAAAGCTAGTAAGTATTTATAATAGTTATCCGGTCGAATACCAGAACCTCCAAGGTCTAATGGGTTAGTGAGGTTTGTATTTACTTCGGGGATATAGCGTTGCATCTTCTTTATTGTTTTTTCCTCCAATTGGGGTATCTTTAGATTGTATTTTTCAAGTATATCTACAGCTTCGATGGTGGATCCCCCACCAATTCCGATTACACCTACATTGCGCGTATTAGGTAAATGCGTTAAATTAAATGCGCTTGCCAAGGCAGCTAATTCCGTAGAATTATTAACTAAAGAACAACCGGTTTGCTTGGCCACGGCATTCCAGATTTGATTATTACCAGCGAGTCCTCCTGTATGAGAAAGAATTGCCTTTTTAGTAGCTTCCCCATAGCCCGCTCTCCATAATATAACTGGCTTTCTACTTAAATTGCAATTCTTAGCCGCTTCCATAAATTCACGACCGTGTTTGGCAGATCTCAGATTTTCCAGATAAAGTCCAATAATTTTTGTATGGTCGTCTTTTAAGAAATATTTTAAAAAATCAGATGGCGATAAATCTAAAGCATTACCAATTGAGATAAATTTTGATATGTAAAGGCCAAAAGCAACAGCAAGCTGAGCTATATTTTGAGCGTTACCTCCAGATTGGAACACTCCTCCAAAATTTCCGGCTTTTTTAGATTGATCGTAGGCGAAATAAAGATTTGAACTTGGATTATACACTCCAATACAATTGGGTCCAAT
>JAUWBH010000024.1 GCA_030605085.1 Promethearchaeota archaeon
TTGATAATGAAAGGAGCAGTGTGGATGGCTGAACATACTCCCGATACAAAATATTCTATAGGACTTAGAATCGAAGAACACGCAGTAAAGTATCCTGATAAATTAGTTCTACTATATGAAGACGAAAAATATACTCATAAAGAGTTTAATGAATTGGTTAATCGTTATGCTAATTATTTTCTTAAATTAGGTCTAAAAAGAGGGGATGTAGCTGTTGTGTTCCTTGAAAATCGTTCAGAATATATGTTTGCAATTGTGGCAATGGGTAAACTAGGGGTCATATCTTCGTTAATTAACAATAATCTATGTGAAAAACCACTCATTCATAGTATGAGGCATACTCCTGGAAAAGTTTATATCATTGGAGAAGAACTTGTTCAAGCATTTGAAGATATTAAATCCAAACTAGAGTTAACGGATCAACAAAAAGAAAGACTCTTTTTTTTACCTGATAAAGGGGAAATGAAAACACCTAATGGATATATCGATCTTAAAGAACATATCAAGGAGTCCGACAAAAACAATCCTCCAACAACTTCAGAGATTCTAATGAGAGATCCATTTGTCTACATTTTTACTTCTGGTACTACTGGACTTCCAAAGGCTGCGATTTTGAAAAACAGTTCAATATTAACCGCAATGAGTTGGTGGGGCGATATGGTGGTTGGCATGAAAACTGAGGATATAATATACATAACAACTCCATTATTTCATAGCCATGGTATAAAAGTAGCTTTTGCTGCAGCGCTTTATAGAGGATCAGCCATGGCAATCTCTAGGAAATTTAGCGTCAGTAAATTTTGGGATGAAGCCAGAAAATTCAACGCCACATGCTTTAATTACATAGGGGAAATATGCAGATATTTGTATAATCAACCTCCAAAACCAGACGATGCGGACAATCCTATTGTAAAAATAGTTGGAAATGGACTTAGACCCGATATTTGGTTAGATTTCAAAAAACGATTTAATATCGCCGAAATTAGAGAGTTTTACGGTGCGACAGAAGATTTTGTTCCAAATTTTGCGAATATACATAATCTCGATAAAACCTGTGGAATTTGTTTATCGCCATACGCAATTGTAAGATATGATCTTGAAGCTGATGAACCGTTTAGAAATGAGAGAGGTCGCATGAAAAAGGTGAAGACGGGTGAAGTTGGATTATTATTGGGGCAAATCACAGAACCCGATAATTTTTACATGTATAAAGACGAAAAAGCCACAGAAAAAAAGGTTTTTCGTGAGGTTTTTAGAAAAGGAGATATGTATATTAATACGGGAGATCTTTTAAGAGATATTGGTTATGGGCATGTTCAATTCGTTGATCGACTAGGTGATACATTTAGATGGAAAGGAGAAAATGTATCGACAGAGGAAGTCGAATCGGTGATCAATACCTTTGAACAAATCGAAATGTGCTCTGTTTATGGTGTTTTGATACCACATACAGAAGGTCGTGCTAGGATGGTATCGATAATAAAAAAAAAAGGTGAAGAGTTCGATTTTAAAGGATTCTTAAATATGGTACAAAATTTTTTGCCACATTACGCTGTTCCCAAGTTTATTAGGTTTAAAAAGGAATTGGACTTTACTGCAACTCATAAGATTCAAAAGGTAAAGTTAAAGAATGAAAGTTATAATATTAACGAGATAAATGATCCTATCTTTATTCTTTTACCAGAAAGTTCAGAGTATATTCCTTTGACAAAAGAAATCTATGAAGGAATCTCAGAAGGTAAATATAGATTTTAAAATGAAAATTAACTGAATTAAAAAGCTTAATAATTTACCTCTTCTATTTTTTTAGTTTCAGCGCTTTTATACATAGTTTCAACGATTGTTAATATTTTTTGACCGTATTTACCGTCTGTTAATGGCTCTTTATTTTCAATAATACAGTTTGCAAAGTGTTTTATCTCTTGGGGATATCCAAAATTCCATGCTTCAGCTGGAACAGGAAATGTCCACCCCGCAGTAGTACTCGCTTTTTCAACCGCATAACCATATCCCTTTTCACTGTATACGCTAATTAGGTTACTAAATGTTGGAGCTACTTTAATCTGGCCCTCAGTACCGAATAATTCAAAACGCATGTCATAACCTCCTGGAGCAGTCCAAGACTCTTCAATTACTATTTGAGCATCATTTTCAAAATAAAGTATACCAACAGCATTATCTTCTACTTCACATGTGCCGAAATCTCCTCTATCCGAAACAATGGTTTTAGTCTGGCAGAAGACTTCCTTAACATCACATCCAAGATACCATACTAAACAAGCGATATCGTGAATGCCTAGGTCGATTTACTCTCCATTAACAAATGTTAATGGATTAAAGCGCCTCCTCCAGCATTCTTTTTTTTGTAAAACCACGCAGAATGGGGTCCAGAATGTTGTTCTTTTCCCCGTCCCATGTATATTTTTCCAAGACCACCCTCGTCAATAATCTCTTTTACTTTACTGAATGTTGGGGCGTACATGTTATTTTCGCAGTAAAAAATCTTGCGTTTCGAAGATTTTTCCGCATCTAGCATTTCGTTCCCCTCAGAAACAAACCTAGCTAGAGGTTTCTCTACAAGCGCGTGTTTTCCCGAATTTAATACATCGATGGTAATATCTTTATGTAGAAAATTTGGTAGGCACACGGATACAGCATCGCAATCAAGCTTGAGTAAATCTTTATAATCCTTGATGGGTTTGCCAAGGATATTATATTTTTCCATTAATTCCTTTGCTTGATCCTCCAGAAGAGAAGACAACCCTACAATTTCTACATTTGGTAATAAACTAAAAGAATAACAGTGGTGTTCAGCAATAAAACCTGAACCAATAATACCAACTTTTATTTTCTCCATGAATTAGTACACTCTTTTAAAATTAAAATAATAAATAATTAATTAGTTTTTTTTATTTAATCTTTTATTTTTCACTCCATAATTTAGTAGCTGATGATTATCATTCGATATTTAGAGAGTGGCTGAATAAGAATACAATAAAATTGAACTATAATATTTTTGTTTCACTGGTAGGAGTTGGAGTCTTTATCACTAGAAATCTAAAATCCGTTTCTAACTCATTCTTAAGTCTATGAGGAATTCTTGCGGGACTAAAGATCAACTGATCTTTTTTAACAACTTCCGCTTCTTTACCTATTTCCACTATACCTTTCCCTTCTAATATATAAAAGCAGACATCTACAGGAGTTTTATGGAGTTTTAATGCTTCTCCTTGTTTTAATGAAATATGTACAAATGTAGCATGCTCATATGAGAATAATTTTCTAACATCTACATTATGAGGTGTATTTGCTATTTCAATTTCATTTACATTAACTATTTTCAATTACATCACCTTTTTAAATTACAAATTTGATTTAGTATTTATTAAACTTTATTTATAATTTTTGATGAACATGTTTAATTTTTATGTTAATATTATTAATTCATATAAAATGCAGCTAATCTACCATGAATTCTTCTTAAAAGCTCGGATAATGCTGAAGGTGATATACTAAATTGTTTAGAAAGATCACTTAACGAAATTTTTCGGGGAATTTTGTAAAAACCTGCTTTATATGCTGTCTTTAAGACTTCCTTTTGCCTATTCGTTAATAAATCCTCCCGATGATACTTTCCAATACTTTTTATTTTAAATTTAATTCTTTTTTTCTCAAGATTGCTTAGAAATATATCTGCTTTTTCACGAGGGGTAATTGCGTTAATGTTTAATTTACCATTTTTTACTTTAATAGGATAAATTAATAACAAATCCGTTTTAATTAATGCTTTCAAAATCCATGGATCTTTCGTTTTAACATTTAAAATAAGAAAGTCTAAATCACTATATAATATTTGGTAAGAGGATTCATTTAGTTCGTTTTTAAACTCCTCTAAAAATTGCTTCAGAGAAACGCCTTCAATTTTTAATAATGTACTTCCAGTATCATTATCCAAAAGATATTTTGAGAGAATATTAAATGATAATTCGGGGTATTGCTTATTGAATTTAGCAAGCCATTTATTTGTAGGTATTTCTATTTTAAACTTCACTTGAACAATATCTTTTTGCATGCTATAAAAAATTGTCATTTAAAGATATACTTTATCTATAAAAGAAAAAATATTTCTTAATTAATTTGCTCTATAGTATCAAGGTAATTTATTTTTTGGATGTGATATAAAAGTGGAAAATAATCTAACAATAGATATGAGAATTGCGATACCAATGTTTATCTTATGGATAGTTATTTCATTTATAGCATTAATTCTATTATTCAAGGATAAAGCAACTAAAAAGACAAGCATAATCCTCTACATTATTTCATTTGTTCTTGGAGGTATTCTCTTAGGCGGTATTCCTAGCGCAGTCATGCCAATACAGCAAATATTGCTGGTAATAGGTGTTGGTTCTGGACTTCTCCTCATTATACCTATGATTGTAGTTCTAACTCTATTGATTTTAACGACTTTAATTTTTGGACGAATTTTTTGCGGATTTGCTTGTCCAGTTGGAGCTTTACAAGAATTAATTTCAAAGTTGAAATTCAAATCGAATTTAAAAGAGCAAAAATATGTTAAATACAAATTAGATCTTTCAACTAAAACAGCTAACATTGTAAGATGGTGTTTTTTTGGGTTATTAATCTTAATGTCTATCATCTGGAGCCTAGCATTATTACAATTTATTAATCCGTTTCTGGGTTTTAATTATTTCAAAAACCCCTTGAGCATGGTTTTATTAATACCATTGATCACCTTGATAATAGTTGCAATGTTAAGTATTTTTATCTATCGACCTTGGTGCAGGCTTCTCTGCCCATTTGGAGCATTAGCATCCTTAACAAGCCGATTTAGTAGATATAAGCTCCGAAGAACAGAATCTTGTACTGAATGTGGATTATGTGAGAAAATATGTCCAACTCAAGAAGCTTTTACTAATAGTTCAAAGAGCGAATGTTATCTTTGTAATAGATGCGTCGAAATTTGTCCACAAAATGCTCTTAAATTTACAAAAAACGAATGAATAATAATAATAACTATTCTTCTTTTTTTTTTTTCTTAAGAAATAATCTCTGCATTTGAAGATTCAAGTTGCTCGACGATGATCTAAATAGATAGTCCATTCTGGCTTTAACACATAATACTGATCAATCGCATCTCTCATAGTTTTTCGGCAAATTTCGATTTCTCTTATGGTTGGTGGCTCAACTTGTTTCACTTCTTTGGCGACTTTTAAATCCCATCCAGTATTTTCTTTTACTTGTTCTATTGTAGTATTAGGATGTAGAGCGTCCAGAAAAGCTTCTTTAGTAACAGGATCAAATCGCATAATGCAGAGAGGTGTAATAATAGCTTCTGGACCGGTATCAAGAGGATAGCCCGCCTTTATTCTGCTATTATTGCCATCTAAATATCCTGGATCGGTGATGAAATCCAATTTCTCGACAAGCCTACGTTTTGAATGTTCGTCTAAAAGCCATATCAATCTTTTTGATAGACCTGCGATTTCTGTAGCTCCACCACCACCAGGCAAACGATAAATTGGTTTTTCATATGGGCCAATTACAGTAGTATTGCAGTTTCCATGCTTATCAACCATAGAAGTACTTAATAGTGCCAAAGTTATTTCCCCGCGTTGAAGAACGGATAACGCATCAATTGAATCTCCGATAAATAACGAATTTGGGACCAATACAGGGTCGCTAATCGAGTACGGCATTTTATTAGGTTTAGCAAGCTCGTCCTGAAACAATCCAACCTCCATAACTATGAAAAGATCGGGAAAGTGAAGTAATTTTGCCATATGGACGGCGAGAAAAGGCCAATGGAAGGCATTAAATACAATATCATTTGCTTTAATTTGTCTGCTTGCCGAAACTAACATCATTTCAAAGCCAGTATATTCCTCACAATATTTTTTTTCGTTAATACCCATAATCCACAGCTCCTTGTATAATGCTTTTAGCTTTTAATTTTTTTATTCTTTCTTCCCCGAGCACTTTCAAATACTCTCCTCGATCGTTCACTCCAGTTACCCATTTTTCAAGCCAGTTCTCCCAGTCTTCTATAGTTTTAGTTTCTTTAGTATAATTAAATCGGTATTCCAGATCTGTATAATAATAACCAGTCATGTTGCTAGGGTGCGCACCCCAAGGTTCATGTACAACTGCATCAACTTTATGCGCTGATACAATGGTACGCTCGGGAGATTCCATAATAACCTTTTTATCTACAATTTTTTCTGCTGCAACAATGATTTTTTTACAAGAATTAATTCCGTATTTAGTATCTCCAATTATCCCCCATATTTGAGCATTACCTTCGCGATCTGTCCGCTGCACTTGGACTATCCCAACATCAGGGTTTATAGCGGGGACAACACAAATTTCTTCTCCAGTAAAAGGGCATTTTATCCTAGCAGCTTTTAGTCCAACATCTTTCGGGTGATCGTAAATACTAGTCCCTACAATCGAACGAATTGGCATAAATGGGAGGCCCATATAGCCAGCAAAAAAAGACATATTAATCATAAAGAGAGATTGTTCGTTATAGATTATCTTTTGGGGAATTCCTTCTTCTATAGCTCGCTTAAAGTTCCAAGTTGGTTGTGGACCGGTGCCGTTCCAGCAGTGTGATGTGATTATTTGATTTGTAACTCCCGCACCTATTAATTGGTCAAACATTATCCCCCCACCGCATTTACATAATTTTAGATTTCGCTTATCCTGTCTAATTATTTCATGCGCGGCGGAAAATGCAGTGCCATTCCCAAATCCACCTAAAAAAACCAAATCATCGTTATTAACAAATTTCTTTATTGCTTCTTTCATAGTCATTACTTTATTGGAGATTTTTTTCACCTCCGCATATTAAAAGAACCTTTAAAACTATATATATGTATAAATATATATTATAAAGTAATTATCAGTATAATTAATTGTGATTACAAAAGTTCACGATTAGTAATAATTAGAATAAAATTATGTAAATGGAGCATATCCTTGGATTAAAATATAAAATTTTAATGAAAGAACATGACCGAAACATTAGATCAAGAAACCATGTGTCCAAACTCAAATATATCACGATTAAAAATACTTTTCCTATAAATAAAATAAAAGATCTAATTAATTTTGAAGTTTACCTCTCAGTTCCATTAAAAAAATCCAAATTTTATGGATATCATGAAATAAATATTAATTATAATTTGAATATTAAATTATTAAGAAAAGAAGTTTTCAATAGAATTAGTTTTAAGAAGTGAAGCAATCATATGATATTCGAAGAGAGAATTGAAACCGATCCAGATATATGTCATGGAAAACCTCGAATAAAGGGGACAAGGATAATGATTTCTATTATACTTGAATGGATAGAAGCGGGTAAACATTTTGAAGATATATTAAATGCTTATCCTCAACTTACTAAAGAGGATATAACGGCTTCCGTTAGATTTGCTAGGAAATTAATAGAGGATGAGAAGATTGCCAGTACCTCATAGTTCTTACTTTCTTCTGGATGAAAATGTTTGATTTAGTCTTATAAATTTCCTGTAATTTCTTTAATTCTCTTTTTGTTTCCTCTTTAATAGATATAGTTGTATGGCTCATTTTCATCGATTAAAATATTTAATTATTTAATAAATTAATTATTCTATATTTTAATAAATTAATAGATTCCATCACTTTAAATTTATATTAAAATTTGATCAGCCAAAAGAAGATTAAATTATAATTCAATCATTCAGTATAGAATTATAAAAGGATTTTTTAGCAAAAATTAGGAATCATGAAATATACTGCTGATAAAGATTCTATTAGTAAACATGAAGTTCCCGAATGGTATCACGACGCAAAATTGGGTATCTTCATTCATTGGGGGCTTTATTCAGTTCCCGCTTTTGCGGTTACGGGGATGGATCTTTTAGAATCGATGAAAATAGGAATAGAAGTACATTTTGAGAATAATCCATATGCCGAATGGTATTTGAATACGCTTCGAATTCCAAATAGCCCCACCCAAAAATATCATTATGAAAGCTATGGTGAGAATTTCTCTTATGATGATTTCGTTCCTATGTTCAATGAAGCTATAAAGAAATGGAATCCTGACGAATGGGCAGAACTTTTCAAAAAAATTGGAGCAAATTATGTGATTTTAACTACAAAGCATTGTGATGGATTCCTCTTATGGCCTAGCAAACAGCCTAATCCAAATAAAGAAAATTATATTGCGAGTAGAGACATTGTTGGAGAATTAACAGAAGCTGTAAAGAAAAATGGTATGAAAATGGGTTTTTATTATTCTACGGCTTGGGATTGGTCATTTAATCGCAATCCGATAGTTGATGCCGCAAGCTTTCTTGAAAATTATGTAAATCCTCCTGAATATATGGAATATGTAAACGAACATATTTATGAATTAATTGATGAATATGAACCAACGATACTTTGGGCAGATATGGGATATCCCCCCCAAACGAATGTTCTCGAAATTTTTGCATATTTTTATAATAAAGTTCCTGAAGGAGTAGTTAACGACAGATGGAAATAATTAATTGCAAAAGAGAAAAAGTTTACGAGATTAGCTCACTGCGACTTTAATACACCAGAATATACAGTATTTAAAAAAATTAAGA
Organism: Promethearchaeota archaeon; assembly: GCA_030605085.1. The sequence continues at coordinate 8,640 of JAUWBH010000024.1, forward strand.
AAAAAAAATGGGAAATATGCCGAGGAATTGGAAATTCATTTGGATATAATAAATTCGAGTCTGAAGAGGATTACATGACACCCGAGGAATTAATATTAATGTTTATTGATATAGTTAGCAAAAATGGTAATCTTTTGATTAATGTAGGTCCCACGGCAGATGGCAAAATCCCTGATATTCAAAAAAAATGCTTATTAACGCTTGGTAAATGGTTGGATGTAAATGGTGATGCTATCTTTGGAACTAGACCGTGGGATCAAGCCGAAGGGACGACCTCAGAAGGTATCCCCGTGAGATATACACAAAAAAAAGATGCTCTTTATGTTATATTAATGGGTAAACCAGAAACTAATCAAATAACTATAGAAAATCTTAACTTAAAAGGTGTTTTCAATGTCAATCTCCTAGGTAACGAAGAAGATTTAAGCTGGAAAAAGGAAAATGGTAATTTAAATATTATATTACCAGATAAAATAGAAGATACACCTGCGATTTCATTTAAAATAAAAATAGACCCGTTTAGTAATGATTAATTATATTAGTGTGATTTTAATTGAATCATAAAGAAAGATTTTTTGCTACAATAGAGAGGAAACCTGTCGATCGACCAGCTTGTTGGTTAGGAATGCCCGTACCTGCAGCTCATGAAAATTTGTTTAGATATTTTAAGGTAAATAACCTCCGAGAATTGAAATTAAAAATTGGCACTGATATTTGGGAAGTAGATGTTCCCTATAATCATCCTCCGAATAATCACATCGCAATGGCATTTGATTTCCCCAAAAAAGGGCTAGATTTGGAACATAGAACTTTAACTGCACCTGGTTTTTTCGAGGATTATTTCGATCCATTAAAGGATGATATTGATAATTTTGACTGGCCAGATCCTGCAGAACATATAGATCCTCAGCAATGTATTCGGCTTTTGGATTGGCAAAGGCTTTTGTTAAAATGCTTAGATATCCGGATATATTTAACACAGTTCATGACAGAATTGTTAAGTTCTATCTTAAAGCTAATAAAATATTCTATGAGGCAACCAAAGGTAAGCTCGATGCCATTTTAATAGGAAACGATTTCGGAGGTCAAAAACATCTAATGCTTTCTCCAGAAAATATAAGGAAATTTGCGATGCCCGGAGCGAAGAAAATTGTTGATCAAGCTAAAGGATACGGATTAAAAGTTATTTATCATTCTTGTGGTTCCATTTTTGAAGCAATTCCCGAATTAATTAATATAGGTGTAGATGCCATCCATCCAATTCAAGCATTAGCAACTAATATGGAACCTGAAAGGTTAAAAAAGCACTATTTAGACCAAGTTTCATTCTGTGGAGGAGTTGATGCTCAAGAATTATTAGTATTTGGCACTCATGATCAGGTTAGGGAAAAGGTATATGAATTAAAAAGGATATTTCCTACTGGCTTAATCATTTCCCCAAGCCATGAGGCAATTCTTCCTGATATGCCTCCTAAAAATATAGAGGCACTTTTTCAAGCAGTTAAAAAATAAAATGAAAAAGAATAAAATATTATTAAAAAATTGAATTAAATAAAGATATTTTAGGTAAAAATTAAGTATATAATTGAAGTGAATAAAAAAATGCAAAAACACATTGGTAAGAAAAGACTCCGTGGAGCTATTCCGAAAATCGGCATTCGACCGACCATAGATGGTCGCGAAATGGGCGTTCGATTTGCTCTTGAAGAACAAACAACGAATATGGCTAACGCATGTGCTGAATTTTTAAGCAAAAATCTTAAACACCCAAATGGAATGGATGTGGAGTGTATTATTGCTGATACTACTATAGGAGGTGTTGCAGAGGCCGTAGACTGTGCTGATAAATTCCAAAGAGAAAATGTTGGAGTATCTATAACAGTTACTCCCAGTTGGTGCTATGGTGCGGAAACTATGGATATGACTCCTTTTATTCCAAAAGCTATCTGGGGATTTAATGGTACTGAAAGACCTGGAGCAGTTTATCTTGCTGCTGTTTTGGCGGCCCACTCTCAGAAAGGAATTCCCGCATTTGGAATTTACGGACAAGATGTACAAGATGCAAATGATAACACGATTCCCGACGATGTGAAAGAAAAACTCTTGCGTTTTGCTAAGGCGGGTTTAGCAGTCGCTTGGATGAGAGGTAAATCTTATCTATCTATAGGATCTGTTTCTATGGGGATTGCGGGATCAATTGTAATGGAAGAATATTTCCAAGACTATTTGGGTATGCGAAATGAATATGTAGATATGTCAGAAATTAGCCGAAGATTAAAAGAGGAAATTTTCGACAAAAACGAGTTTGAAAAGGCGATAAAATGGGTAAGAGAATATTGTAAAGAAGGAATGGACCACAATCCTCCAGAATTACAAAAACCTAGAGAACAAAAAGATAAAGAGTGGGAAATTATGGTTAAAATGGCCATGATTGCAAGAGATTTAATGGTTGGCAATCCACGATTAAAAGAGTTGGGATTTGGAGAGGAATCTTTAGGGCACAATGCGATTGTATCCGGTTTTCAAGGGCAGAGGCATTGGACAGATTGGATGCCAAACGGCGACTTTTTAGAATCTATTTTAAATTCATCTTTTGATTGGAATGGAATTCGACAACCATACTTAGTAGCTACAGAAAATGATTCTTTAAACGGCGTTGCCATGCTTTTTGGCCACCTATTAACCAATACGGCACAAATTTTTGCAGATGTAAGAACTTATTGGAGCCCCAAAGCTGTTAAGCGTGTGACAGGAAGAGAATTAACAGGTCTTGCCAAAGATGGTATAATCCATTTAATAAATTCTGGTCTAGCTGCAATGGATGGAACTGGCCAACAAAAACTTGACGGAAAACCTGCTTTAAAACCATTTTGGGAAATATCAGAAGAAGAGGTTAAAAAATGTTGCGATTTTACCACATGGCATGCCGCCACAGTTATTTATTTCAGAGGTGGTGGATTTTCTACTAACTTCTTAACAAGAGGAAGTATGCCAATAACAATGTCAAGAGTCAATATTGTGAAAGGCCTTGGACTCGTATTGCAACTGGCAGAAGGGTGGACTATTAATCTTCCAAAAGAAATTCACGAAATTCTAAATAATCGAACAGATCCTACCTGGCCTACTACTTGGTTTGCTCCTCGGCTAACAGGAAAGGGTGCTTTTAGAAGCGTTTATGATGTTATGAATAATTGGGGCGCAAATCACGGATCTATAAGTTATGGACATATTGGCAGAGATTTAATTACTCTATCCTCGATGCTCAGAATTCCTGTATGTATGCATAATGTCTCCGAAAATGAGATTTTTAGACCAAGCGCCTGGAATGCATTTGGAACTGTTGACTTAGAAGGGGCAGATTATCGAGCTTGTTTAAATTTTGGACCTTTATATAAATAATTTATTAATGCTTTGGGAGTTTTAAAATAAAATTCGCGAGTTCTCTGCGTTCTGTAAATCCTGCTTTTTCATAGAACTTTTGTTGGTAAGAAAGACGTTCTTTTAAATTGAGCAAATTTAATCGAAAACAACTTCGTTTTATGGCTTCTTTTTTCACTTCCTTAAGTAATTTCTTTCCGATGCCTTTTCCACGCTCGGTTGTTTTTACGAAAAGTTCGCCTATATATCCTTCTGGTTTTAGGAAGATAAAATAAGGAAGCCAGTGAACCACGATATATCCTAAAATAATTCCATTTCGATTTTCAGCAATTAATACTGTATGGTTATCGCCTTTCTTACAAAGTTTAAAAATATGGCCCATCTTGGTATTCGTGAGAGCATCTTCCTGATTTTCATTAAATCCTAACTCCCTTGTAAGAGCAAGTATGGAGGGTAAATCTTTTTCTTCTGCTTTTCGAACTTTTATTTCATCTTGTTGCTTCAATACACAATCTACCTGGATTAATTAACTAAATATTTTATTCAATCCTTTTACTATTGATTTAATGGAGGAAGTGGGGGAACTATATCGTCATCCCATTCATCTACCGTTGGATGATCCCACCAATAAACAAGTATTTTTGCGTAAGTTCCATATTTTTTGAGTCCATTCTCAAATGCACTGATGTTCCCTTGGGGCGCTTTAATGTGATGCGGTTGAGAGTAGAAATAAGCCCCAAATCCGCCGTCTTTGGTTCCAAGGTTTCTCATCATGTGCCAAACTTCTCTTTCGCATTCCTCTGGAGTTCCTTGGGTGTAGATTGATTGAATATTTACGCATCCCCAAAACGTAATTTTACCTCGAAATTGTTTAAGATTTTTATATCCTGTCATTCGAGGAGCATCTAATTCTAATGCGTCTGTTCCCCATTGTAGTAAGTCAGGTATTAAGCGGTCGATTTTTCCGCAACAATGGTGGAACCATGCACAACCACGATCGTGAGCTGCTTTTATGAGTTCACCATAAACAGGCTCGTAGAATTCTTTAAACATTTTTGGGCCAACAAATGGTCCGTTTTGAGCCCCAAGATCTTCTATAAGAAGAAATCCATGTGGTTTTCCAGCGTATTTTATCCAACCATCCATATATTGTATGAAATTTTCAGTAAAATGTGATAAAAGACGCTTCAATTCTTTTGGATGTCTTCGGTGATCTACTAAGAAATTGGCAAATCCTCGCATATTTTGAGCCAATTGAAAGGGCCCCATAAGACCTAACATTGCTAATCTATACTTCTCGCTTCCATAAACTTTCGCTAGATTAGCAAACTGCGAATATCTCGACTTATCGAATGGATCTGGAGTATACTTTAGCAAATGATCCTCAAGTTTTGACCATTCGGTGAGTAAGGGTCGTCCGGGGTGTCCCATTGAAGTATTTTTACCCATGCGATTCCAAATTGTTCCCCATTGGTCGATTTCTTCTCGAGGAACTTTTAGCCATCGATTACTCCTATATTTTGGATTAGTTTTTGCCCATTCGGGTTTTTCCCACTCCCAGATTTTAGAAGTAATTATAATATCATCACCAGGGTGGGGAAATAATCCCTCTTCTCCTTCGCCCCAACCTGGCTTCCAATCTTTTGATGGCATCATTATCAAAACAAATATATCACTATTGTGACTCATTTTTCAAACTGGAACCTTATCCGGACCAGAAAAATGTAGCGTTGCTTCTACACGCTCAATAGAATTCATTTTGCAAAAGTCTATTTTTTGTTTTTTTAATTAATTATATAGTCAAAAGAATCAATAACATTTATACCCAATATTATCAAATAATATTATTTTTTTATTTATTTTAATAGTCTAAGATTCAGTTAGTCCAGAAATGATTGATTGGTGGTGGGATAATATTTGATTAAGGAAGATAATATTCGATTTTTGGGTCGATTTTATCACTAAATATTAAAATATTCCAGAACATTCTCGATTTACCCTTTTACATCTTTTAAAAATTCAAGAATCAGCTCTTAAGTTTCTTTAAAGTCTTAATTGCCTAGAACAATGTACAACAATCATTATTATGATTTCATCTTCTTCCTCTTTATAAAGATAAAGGATTCTATAGTTTTGATAAATTAATTGGCGATATTTATTATTTTCAGGGTATTCTTTTCTCATTTGTGGGAATCTCTTTAAATCCTCTATGCGATCATAAAGACCTTCAATGAAAGAATCTGCTTATTGTAAGGAGAAACGGGATAAATAATCATATAGCTCTTTTATATCTTCTTGAGCAATGGAGTGGAATTGAATTTCAACCATTTTTCTGGCTAGAGAGTAATTATTATTAACTCAAATTTTCTTCTATCTTTTGCTTTTTCTCTCCACGCCATTTTTTCGCTAATTCTCTCATCTCGTTGAGAGTAGATGTTTTAATCCCGTGTTTTAATTGATTTTCCGCTTTTTCTAATTTTTGAAGGACAAAAAGACGATACTGTAAATCTTCTAATGTAAAATCCTCTGGCATTCTTTCGATGAGTTCGTGTAAATCTTTCTTAGTAATATTACTCATAATTAATCACTACTATAAAATTAGTTATTTAACCTTATATAATTATTTACTTCAAATACAATACATCGAGCAATTATTGCGAGTGATGTATTAAATCTCAGAAAATCAACTAAAATTCATGAGTATCAGATACTATCCTCCCACCATCAACAATTATGCATTCACAATTAATATAAGAGGAATCATTACTGGCTAAAAATAAGGCAATATTTGCAATTTCATCAACTATACATACTCTTTTTAAGGGGCAAGTTTTTGATATATTATTAATCCACTCTTCAATTTCTTCAGGTGTGCGGTCACCTTCAGAATTTGCAATTCTAACGAATCCTGGACAAATTGAGTTTGTACGGATTTGAGGGGCAAAATCAATAGCTAGCGTTCTTGTTAAAGCATTTATTGCAGCTTTAGTCACAGGATATATACAAAAATTCTTTAAAACTTTAAAAGCAGCACAAAATGATATATTTACGATAATTCCTCCCCCACTTTTTAATATTAAAGGAATAGCAAATTTAGCAAATCTAAAGTAACCGTTTAAATAAGATTCAAGATTAATAATTAATATTTTATAATAATAAATATATGAAAAATCAAGTTCAAAATAAAACAGGTGAAATTCTTGAGTGATATATCAAAGCCTTCAATATTTAGGTGATTTAAAGAGAATGCCAAAAGAACCTACAAGTTATGAATCAAACAAAATTATGGAACAAATTCTTAAAAGGTCTAAAGGGAAAACAATAGATTTAGTAGTTGATCACGAATTACATGGAGTTACTCCGGAAATGATTGACTGGTGGTGGGATAATATCGATACAAGCGAGCGCTATAAGTTATGGCATCCAGGAGATCATCAATCGTTTGAATGGGAAGTTTCTCCTAAAGAAGGTCATATAGGAGCAATTCAACGGATTGTTGAAAATATTGGCCTCCCTACTATGTTACGGATTCGATGGGAAGATCCTAGCTTATCACCAATAGAAATAGAGTATAGCCATGCGCTAGCGGGGAGTACCCTCGATCAAGATGACAAGCCGATTACCTGGCTTTTGCACGAATATGAACCTATTGAAAATGGAACAAAATTACGGTCAACATTTCGATTACCTGCCAAGGCTCCAAAACCGTTTATTGAAGCCCTACGTAAGCATAATATAGAAGAAATTAGTGAATTTGCCAATTTTTTACCAAAACTCTACGAAAAGAATAAATGATTAGATTGATCTAAATTAAATAAATATAAAAGCGAAAAAAAATAGGGAGTATGCAAATGGCTAAAATTGTTGTAATATTGGGAAGTCCCAGAAAAAAAGGAAATAGCTCAACTTTAGCGGAATCACTCATTAACGGGGCAGAAGAAAGTGGAGCTGAAGTACAAACTTTTTTTCTTCAAGGAATGGATATAAAACCCTGTAACGCGTGTAATGAATGTATTAGAAATCCTGAATCAGGTTGTGTAATTGACGATGATATGCAAAAAATTTATCCCGCCGTTCGAACAGCAGATGCTATAGTTATAGCGAGCCCGATTTACTTTTTTAATATTAACGCACAAACTAAATTATTCATTGATAGATGTTACGCGTTAATTGAAAATGGTCGTCATGCGTTTACGGGAAAGAAAATTGGGCTAATTTTAGTGTATGGTGATACAGATCCGTTCCGGTCGGGAGCCACAAATGCTATTCGTTCCTATCAAGATATTTTTAGATATGTTGGCGCAAAAATCTCGGGATTAATTTATGGGTCTGCAATGGCGGCTGGACAGATACGAGATAATAAACAATTAATGAAGAAAGCCTACAATCTAGGAAAAAAATTAAGTCTTAGCAACAAACCTTAAACCTGCGAAAAACAACAAAAAAAGAACATTATAAAAAAATGAACAGGTCGTTCTTTTCTTTTTGATAACCGCTTAAAATCTTTTTTTCTATTGCTATTACTAAGACATAGTAAAATTTTTAAAATTTAAGATGATAAATTTCTGTAATAATCTCTAAAATAGTACATTAAACGAACAATTCTTCTCCCTTCATCGTTAATATAATATCTGGTTGGTCTTTGAGTCGTTCCAGCAACAATTCTAAGATATTTTTCCGAAACTTTCCTTTTTTCAAATATTTTTCCAAAACTCTTTTGTCCTAAATAATTTAGTATCTCATCACGAGTGACTCCACCTTGTTTTCTTTTTGAAATTTCAAAAAGTGCAATTAAATAATCCATAAAAGGTCTATGTAAATGATTTTCGCTCTTTAAGGGATCTTTAATTGATTCTATACTATGAATAAGACTTTGTTTATAATGTCTTATAGTATTCTCATTATCCTTAAGAACTTCTCTCATTATATTTTGATCCTCATAAATTTTATTTACTATTGAAATATCTTCATGAATAACAAAATGACAATTATGACAAACATATCCTCCTTTTTGGCTCTCCAATTCTCTAACGAGCTCAGAGCAAGGAAGATAAAATAACTCCGAAACCTTCTTCTTTATTCTTTTGTATCTTTCCTTTTCCTTTGGTGTTAGTTTTCTTAGTTTATATAAATGATTAAATTCAAATGCGGGTAAATGATCTATTGTATTAAATTCACCACATACGGGGCAAATTCCTCCATAAATACAATCTATAATATATCTCTTTTTTATAAAGTTTAAAATATAAGTTCTCACTCTATATCTTCTTTCTTCTGTATTTAATTTCTTCTTTCTACGGCTTCTCTCTAATGGTTCAGGTAGATTAGAATTTTCTACACAAATCATAACAAGTATATGAATAATTTCAGCGGGAAGGTCAAATATGTCTTGAGGAAACTCTCTAGGTATATTTTCCCAACTAATAAGTTTTTTAAAATTTATAAAATGAAAAGCATGAATTATGTTGTGGTGAGATCCACATTTTAAAACTACTGATTCTGATTCCATTTTGTTAATTAAGTATTGCAAAAAATATGGATTGCCTCGATTATTATTAAATAATCTATAAAACTCACTTATTGTGTACTCCTCTAACTTTCTACTTTCGTGATGGAATTCTCTAGATACTATCCTTATAGAAGATGAATTTACAGTAAACCCTTCACTTAAACATTCAAGACATGTGGCTATCCCATTCACAAAATATCTTCCATTATAAATATATTCCATTGCATAAAGCTTTATTCTACTTCCAACAACTTTTCTACGCTTCTCACCTGTCTTGTCTTCCACATATGTTCCATCTCCTTCTGAACGCATCTGAGTAGGGAATAAATTGGAATATTTAGTGTCTTTTAAAAAAATAAAAATATTTCCAATTACTTTAACAAGACTGTGTTCTGTTAAAAATAAATTAATGCCTTTATCTATTAAAAATCTAACAAAATGTAAGATAGAAAAATCAGCACCAATTATTTTATGAGATTTGTTTGATATTATCAATAATTTTATTATGTCAACTAAATCGGAAAAATATTTAGTAAATGAATCTGAATAATTAGTTGCCATATCTTGAAGCATTTTAATCTCTCTCTCTGTTAATTGTTCAAGAAAATTCTTTGGCTTACTTGCGTTAATAATAATCTCTCTTAAACGCAAAACGAGCTCAGAAGTATCAATTCCTATTAAATGTGAAATAAGGTTAGGTAAATCAAACCTTGTATTTAGCAATAGTTCAAAAAGATAGAGTGATATAATCCTTCTAGATCTTCCCAACTTAGCACTTTGAAAATTAAAATCTAATTTTCGTCTTAAATCTTTATACAACTTTCTATATAGGCTAGTAACCGTATCTTTACTTACTCTTATCATCTCTGATAATTTTATTCCACTAATATTAGGCATATTTTCGTTTGAAACCAAAACAGCGTAAATAATTGCCGCCGCATTTGTTAATGGATTTGAATTTTTAGGTATAGTTATTTCATTTCCTTTAGCTCTTGAAATATGTTTGTCTAATATATCCTCGACTTTTTCTAAAATAAGTTTTTTTTGATTAGCTGTGGCTTCAAGTAAGAGAACTAACCTTCTTAATTCGCTCATTACTCTCTCTTTAAAGTTGGGAACATTAATCACAAAAACACTCTCACTTTCTTGGCTTAAATCGTCGGGGGCGGTATATTTTGGAATAATCTCAAATGGATTAAATGCTCTTACTGGTTGGGAACTATAAGATTTTTCGGTTAATTGTTTTTGTGGAACATCACTAGTACCAGCTGTGAATCGTTTATTTTTAGTACCTATATTATGAGAATCTGTATTTTTTCCTTGAAAAACATTAAGAGTGTGAAGATTTTTTAATTGTTTAATTGTTTTAATCATTTGGTTTACAAGGTTTGATTGTTTATAATTATTTGATTTAAAAGGTTGAGTTTTGAATAGCTCAGAATCGCATTGCATGTAGAACGATTGCTTAAGCAGTAATTTTGCCAGAATCAATAGGAAACTTAATATCGCTTAAAACTTTGGATTTTAAATATTATTTAATGTTTTAAAAATTAAAAAAAAATCATAATTTGACCAATTGATTTCATGAGTGAAAAAGAAATTATTATCAAAACAAGAAGACTCCTTAGGAATTTTTTAAAATCTCATAATTTTTCAAAATTAGAAACATATATAATAAAAGAACTGAGAGGTGCTTTAACTTTAGCTTATTCATTCACAGAAGAACATATTTATGAATATCTTGAGGCGCATCAGAGCGAACTTAAAGAATTTATCAATCAATTAGATGATGAGAGTAAGAAGTATGTAAATAAATTTATAGAGGACATTAATTATTTCCACACTCATAATCTTTTGGATATAAATGAAAAATTCTTTAGTCAAGAAAAAGAAATTATAGCCTATCTTGATTCATTAAAACCTTACTTTCACATTTGACAGAGGTATTAAAACTCTTTATAAAATACATGGTTCAACTAGCAATATTGTGAAGAACAAAGATACAAAAGATACTCTTGTTGCGACGATCCAAGCGTTTGGCTCGAATAAAGAGGGATTGAATGTTTTTCAAGTAGAACCTTTTAAAAAACCATTGTTTGATAATATTTCAAATGGTCGTTATTATAATGGGATATTCTGGGAGCGATGATTTTGATATTGTACCTACCTTAAAAGTTCTGAAAAACCTTCAAAAAATTGTTTGGATTAATTTTATAAAAGATGATGGCGGAAAAGAATATATTTATGAGATTAAATCTGATGATATTGACAATTATGATGGATTAGATAAAATTACACAAATTTTAATTGATATTTCAAAAATGGGCAATATAAATCGTTTATATCGTGTAGATACAAATACTACAAGAATGATAGAAGAGCTATTAAAAAAACAAAATGTTAAAATAAGACTAGATTCTGACGAGTTTTCATTAAATCCCACGCATTGGTTGGAAAATAATATTAAAACACCTACCGAATTGGAAAAAAATATAATTGCACGTAAAATTTATTATGATTTTGATTTATATGAAGATACTAAAAGGGTTATAGAAAGAATTACTGAAATCTCTGATGAGACTGATAACTTTAATCAAAAAGCAATTAATTTTGATTTTTTAGGGATTATTAATATGAAGCAAGGAAAATTTCAGGAAGCAATAGATTTATATGAACAAGCAATCAATATTTATGAAGAATTAAATATCCTTTCTAATAAAGCAAATTCATTTAATAATGTTGGTCAGGTATATGATAGTCAAGGAAAATATGATAAGGCTCTTGAAAATTATAAATTAGCTCTCAATATTGTTGAACAACTAAACAAATTAGAGCTGATACCAACATATCTGAATAATATGGGAGCCATTTATTATTATCAATGTAATTATCCAGAAGCAATGGAATGCTATCAAAAGGCTCTTAAAATAAATGACGAATTAGGGAATTTGGCGGGAAAAGCTCACGGATTTAATAATATAGGATTAATTCATCTCGCTCAAGGAAAGCACTCTGAGGCACTTAAATATTACGAGCAAGCTCTTAAAATAGATGAACAACTTGCAAATATATCAGGAAAAGGAACTCGCCTTAGTAATATTGGAAGCGTCTATTTAGACACCGAAGATTTTTCTAAAGCAATGATATATTATAAAAAAGCACTTGAAATTGCTGAAAAATTAGGAAACTTGGAGAAAAAAGCCGGAATTCTTAATAAAATCGGAATGATATATAAAGGTCAAGGAGAATTATCTAAAGCATTAGAGTATTATGAAAGCTCTCTTCAAATTTCTGAGCAATTAGAAAGTATATCAATAAAAGGAGATCTTTTCAATAATATTGCAGGTATATATTTTAGACAAAGCAAAATAGATGATGCTTTAGAATGGTTTTTAAAAGCAATCCCATTTTATGAAGAAATTGGTGATTTAGTTGGGAAAGCTAATATTTTAAACAATCTAGGTGTCATAAAATTCCAACAAGGAAAAAAAAATGAAGCTTTAGAAACATTTGAGGAGGCACTTCAAATTTTTAATGAATTAGGATTGCAAGAAAATTCACTAGCAAAGAACTTAGTTGAAAATATTGAATTTCTTAAAAACGACCTTGAAACTTAGAATTATAAAAAACTCTAACCTCGATCTAGAATTAAAATATTAAAGAAAGGAAAAAAAAATCTATTTAATTAACTAGTTATTAATTTTACTAATTTGGCAACCCGTTGTCCAAATCTTTGACACCGCTTTGCTTCGTTTTCATCAGGTTTGCCAACCGTAGTGGCACCATAATGTTGTCCCCCTGGATCACCTTGAATAATCATCCCGTGAACCAACAAAGCTTCTAGAATGCTTAATATCGTAGTTTCGTGTCCTGTAATTGCCGCGGATGAAAACGCAGCACCGACCTTACCGTCCAATTTGCCGTGATATTTAACGCTCTCGTCAATGAATTTTTTTATTTCTGCTGCCATAATACCGTAATATGTTGGAGAACCAATTACTACACCATCTACCTCTAGAAGATCCTTAGGGTCACACTCATCAACCCTTTTGCATTCTACATCAATATTTTCCTCCTTTATTGCCTCTGCGATAATATTAGCCATGCGTTCTGTATTTCCTGTGCGGGAGTAGTAAACCACTAATACTTTAGGCATTGTATTCCTCTTTTTTTTTAATTATTTGTATTTATTCTCGTTTTTATAATTTAATTAAATAATTTGAATTTATTAGAATTAGATTGAGATCTATTCTTAATTAATAATTAAAGCTATAACCTTTTAATTATTTATAAAAAATTGGAAATTTCTATAAAATTCCAAAATTTATGATAATCCTCAATCTCTCCGTTAGGGGAAAGACCAACCCTAAGGTTATCAGGCTGTTCGCTCGTCGCCGAGTTCAAGACATACTTCATTTGTAATGCTCTTTGCAATACTTTGGAAGTCTTGAAGGAAGTCGTCCCGCAATGCTCAAAAAATTCTCGTAACTCAATCTATTTACGGTAGGGACTGCTCTTTTTCAAACGAGGCTCAGAATCCTCGACTTGTGAGAACAACCACTTGTAAATAGTTAGAAATAAATCCTTGAGATTACAGATTTTTTGAGCTATCACTTGAACGGAGTATTTCTGACGGTATGAATCAAGTGAACGTGATTATTTTCGATAGATCCAATGGAAGAGGAAACCTTTTATTTCTATTTTTTATAGCTCACCTGTTTTTCTTTCTTTCATTAAAATTATTATTGGATTATATTCTATTTAAATCGAGGGAGAGAAGCAATTTTTTTGAATTTTATAAAAATTTATAGGTTTTTATAGAAATTCAACGAACTGTTGAAACAATAAGTAATAGTTTCTTTTTTAAATTTGATCTAATTCAAAAAATTTATGGAAAGAATGTGTTCGAAGATCGTAATATATTATAAGTTATGAAAAATTGCCACATCCATTACATTTACCATCTATAAAAGCCTCACATTCCTTGCATACATTTCCACAATTGCTCTCCTGACTTTTCTTACTGAAAAGATTAACAGGGAGAAAATTCGGGGTTTCTAAATTAGAAACTAATAGTATCTCAGAATGTAATATTCCTTCTTTGTTAGTTGGTCCACAAAAATTTATATAGTTCTGTATAGCTTCTAGATTTTGTCCAACTATTCCTAAAATTAAATTATATCGCCCAGTGACGTGTGATAATAGAAAAACTTGCGGGCAATCTTTATAAGCTTTAATAATTTTCTTTATATCTTGAAAACTTTTTATTTCCATAAGTATAAATGCAGAGTGATAATTAAGGCTATTTATATTCAGATTGCCTTGAACTTTCAGAATTTTGGAATTTTCTAATTTTACAATTCTTTTCCTAACTCCAGTATGACTCATTGATTTTTGATCAGGTTTAAACACTTGATCTGTTATATTATGTAAACTTTCGCGCCCGTTGTTAAATAAAAGATTTATAATTTGTTTATCTATTATATCGATTTTCATATTATAAAAATAAGAATACCTAATATATAAAAAAAAGCTTAACAATCAATGAAATTTGTTCACTTGATCTAATCTTTGAATTCAGGAGAGAAAGCAGAGAAGCATCCTCAAAGGAAATCCTCAGGAACAAAGAGATCTTTTAAATAAACTTAGTAATATTCTCTATAAATCGAATTTTGAGGATTTATTAGTTGATTTAGGTCGAATTTCAAATGTTTTAATGAGTAAATATTAAAAACCATAAATAGATAATAGTAAGAATCAAAATATTATATTGCTGTATAATTTTGAAATGTAATGTATTAGTATATTCTAATTGTAATAATAGTAGTTGTAATAAATCATAATTTATTTATATATATCCTTTCATGAATAATAATAGAGGAATTAAATATGTTTGAAAGAATCAGAATAAGTGGATATAGATCTTTAAAAGAAATTGAATTAAATGACTTTAGACAATTTAATTTAATCATTGGAAAAAATAATTCTGGGAAAACAAATCTAATTGAAGCTTTGTATCAAGCAATAAATCCAGGAAATGCTGCATTACTTGGAACAATACATCTTTGGAGAGGTTTGGATGTAATAGATCCTGATATTTGGAAAACTATCTTTTATAAACTAGATCTTTCTAATCGAATTGAAATTATAAGTAAAATTGATAATCCTTCCAGAGAAAGGATCTTAAAAATATTACCTTTATTTAATTCTGACATAATAGCTAAAGAAAATTTTTCTCAAAATCAGAAAAAAAATCATGATATCATTAAAGATAGCACATCTATGGAACCAGATTTGATAAAGGGTCTTTCCCTACAATTATATTATATTGAAAACAATAATAAATCAGAAAATTTTTCCTCAACAATATTCACTCAAGATATAGAAATTGATCCAGTTAGAGATCGTGTAAAAATGGTTACTGTTTCTCCTTTTACAATTAATAATAGTGATAAATATAAATGGAGTAAATATTAAAACAAGAAGCGAACTTAATTCAGTAAACAGCTCTATAAAACTTTTAACTTCTAAAACATATGGTATTAAGAAGAACCTTATGTAGAGAATAACGATTATTCCAGGAACGAAAAAAGACCCTATAAATATGATAAAGAACGCAAATAAATACAAGTGAAATTGTAGTTCTACCTCTTCTCTAAAGATTTTATTCTCAGAATCGTTAGAGCTTGATTCTTCTTTATTAATGGACGTAATTCTTCCAATAAAAAATGTTCACTAAATCCTTTATTATTTTCGCAATAATTTTATTTAGTAATAATATTGAGAAATTTCCTTTAAAAATAACCTTTTTTTATATGAAAGTTTCGAGATTATAACTCGTTTTGATTTTTTGACTAAAAATCAAAAATTCCAATCTCTGATTTTTTTTTATATGTAACAATTACTATATAACATAATTACTCACCGACAAAATTTCGACAAAACAAAAAATAAGATATATAATGAATGAAAATCAAAACTTAAGTCGTTTTAACTTCACACTATTAAACACACATCTCAAAACCGGAAATACAAATGTTTATCAATAGCTTAATCAATAATTTTAAATTATAATAAATGCTAAGTTAAAAGGTAGAAAAAAGCGATTATTTAATAAATCATAACAAATAAGTCAAAAAAATTGAAATTATATAATTATCTGATAATAGAGGAATATGATGTCTAATAATTCGTTTTCTTTAGAATCTTTATACCCAAAATATGTGATTAACTCCAAAGGCGAGAAGAAAAAGTTCGACGAGAATAACATAGCAAGAGTTTTAAATAAGGAAACTGGCCTTGACATGCATCTCGCTGAAAAAATTGCAGAAGATGTGATTAGAAGAATAATTGGCCTTGGAGTTGACGAAATTACCACTAATTACATACGCGAGTTAGTTTGCCTTGAGCTTACGCAAAGAGGAATGAATAAATATCGAAACTTATTTGCTAGAGCAATAAATTTGGAAAATATCAGTTTTAAACTCGAAGAAGATTTTATCAATAAATATAAAGGAAGACAGCCAAACTGGGGCCCTCTTGGATATATAACTTACAAAAGAACCTACGCCCGGATTATTGAGGGGGAAAACCGTAAAGAAGAATTCTGGGAAACTCTTAGAAGAGTCGTTGAAGGTTGCTACTCGATACAGAAAGAACATTGCATGAAACTGTCGTTACCCTGGCAAGATAAAAAAGCTCAAAAATCGGCTCAAAAAATGTTTGAAAAGATTTGGGACTTTAAAATGTCTCCGCCAGGTAGAGGTTTATGGATGATGGGAACGGAATTTATAGCCAGATACGGGTCTATGTCGCTCAATAACTGCGGTTTCGCATCTACAGAGGATATCGATTTAAAATATTCTAAAGCGTTTGAATTCGTAATGGACGCGTTAATGTTAGGTGTCGGAGTCGGTTTTGATACCAAAGGAGCCGGAAAAATTGTAATCAAAAAACCTAAAGAAAATAATTTTATTTTCCAAATTCCCGATAGTAGAGAAGGTTGGGTGGACTCACTTAGATTAACCCTCGAGGCATATTTTCTGGGAAAAGTACTTCCCAATTACGATTTTTCTGAAATTAGACTCGCGGGCAAGCCAATTAGAGGTTTTGGAGGAATTGCTTCTGGGCCAGGACCTTTGAGACAAATGCTCAAAGATATTCGAAGCATTTTAAACGCTCGGATTGGTCAAAAAATAACTTCGATAGATATTCTTGATATAATGAACTATATAGGGAAATGTGTTGTGGCTGGAAATGTTAGACGTTCCGCTGAAATCGCCCTAGGAGACCCTACTGACTTAGATTTTGTAATAAGTAAACAAGACAAAGAGAAATTGTATTCGCATAGATGGGCTAGTAATAATAGCGTCTTTGCCGTAAAAAGTCTTGATTACTCCTTTATAGCAGATCAAATCTCAGTTAACGGGGAACCCGGTGTATTTTGGTTAAAAAACGCAAAAGCGTATTCCCGGATGGGAGATAAACCCGATAATAAAGATAAGAAAGCAGCTGGCATCAATCCTTGTGGAGAACAGACCTTAGAATCATTCGAATTATGCTGCCTGGTAGAGACTTTCCCTTCAAGGCACGATTCATACGAGGAATTTCAAGAAACTTTAAAATACGCGTATTTATACGCCAAATCTGTTACGTTAGTAAATACCCATTGGAAAGAAACTAATGCAGTGATGCTTAAAAATAGGAGAATGGGCATCTCACAAACAGGCATAATTGAAGCGTTTCTGATGCATGGCAGAAGAAAAATGCTTGAATGGTGCGATAGTGGATATAATTACTTAAGAGAATTAGACGAGGAATATTCAGATTGGTTATGCGTTCCTAAATCTATAAAAATAACTACAGTAAAACCTAGCGGAACGGTAAGCTTACTTCCCGGTGTATCTCCTGGAATTCATTACCCCCATTCGGAATATTACATTAGGAGAATAAGAATTTCTAAAAATTCAGATTTAATAGAACCTATTAAAGCAGCGGGATATCATATAGAAGACGATTCATACTCACCTAACTCATATGTGGTTGAATTTCCCGTTCACGAAAAATACTTTGACCGTTCTAAGAGCGATGTCTCAATTTGGGAGCAAGCAGAAAACGCAGCTGCGTATCAAAAATATTGGTCTGACAATCAGGTCTCTATAACTATTACGTTCAAAAAAGAAGAGTCGGATCAAATTAAACATGTCCTTGAATGCTACGAGGATAAATTAAAAAGCGTAAGTTTTCTTCCTATAAAAGAGCATGGCTATAAACAAGCGCCTTACGAAGAAATCACTAAAGAACAGTACGAAGAAATGGTTGCTAAACTTTACCCGTTAGATTTAGATGAAACAAGCGATCGAGCCATAGGTGAGAAGTACTGTGATGGTGCAAAATGTACTTTTGACCTAAATATGATGTAGATTTAAGAAAAAAAGTAAAATATTCAAAAATAATCTTCATATTTAGTCCAAGGAACATTAACATTTTTTTCTTTCATAAATTTAGTAATATCCTCTAAGACAGAAGGATCGAAATTCCAAGCACCATGACTATTAAAGACGACACACTTTACATTATCATAACCCAACATTCTTTTCAATATTTTCGCATAAAAAGCAACTTGAGGAACGGCTTGAATAAAATTAGAACCTACTTTTTTTCTTCCTGTATTAGTATTTATGACACTATGTATTAAATCAGGTTTATAATCACACACATAAAATATGCCATCTTTATAAAATAAAAGATCAATGTGTCCAGTAAGATATCCTTGTGCAGGCGACCCAGTCCAAATTGGTATTTCTTTTCCGATACTATATTTATAATAAAAATACTTATCATCTTCAAATAAAATTTTCTCAAGAACAGCATCATGAGAAGGCCAATTTGCTTCCATATCTTTTTTGGAATAATGCAGAGTTTTAGAATAAAAGACAAGACCCTTAATAAAATCATCTAATTCTGTATTAAGCTCATATTTCTTTATAAACTCATTTACAAATTCAATTCGATCCTTTATATAAATATTTAAAAGTATTTGTATTCCTATATCTTAATTGTATCCTCTTACCTGGGATATCTACTTCAATTATTCCAATTTTCTTTAACTCTTCTAAAATTTGTTTTAATATAAAATCTTTTAACCTTAAAACTAAGCTGGAACAATTTGGATTTAAAATCATATTTGCTTTGCCTTTAAATATGTTATTTAAAATGATATAATCTTTTTCTTAATATTTTTCCCTCTATAGATTGCATATCCTTTATTTCTGGTCTTCCCTTTTCAATCCATTCTTCATATAATCCTAACCAACCACCGTCTTGGGCAATCCACTCCTCAGTAAAGTTAGGGAAAGACTTCTTAAAGTGTTCTACTATTTTATACATAGTAGGATATATTTGAGGATCAGCATGGAAACCAGCTTCTATGTAAAGACCGCTATATTCTAAATCTTCTAAAATTTCAAGAAATGCGTTACTAGTAAAATCTGGAATATTTGGATTATCTCTATCAGCTAATTGAGGCCATTCATCTTCTAGATCAACTTCAATTATTACAATTTTTTTTAACTCCGATAAGATTTGTTCTCTTGTAAAACCTTTTAATCTTAAAACAAGCTCCGAGCAATTTGGATTTAATAGCATTTTAAAATTTCCTCCGGTATATTAATAAAAGGACATTCAATTCTCTTTTCAAATTTAACATTTTTTATTTTTAATAGATCAGAAGGGCGCTCTAATTTTAAAATCTTATTATTTTCGAAAGAGCAACCGCTTATATATCCTTTCTCATCTATACTAATCATTTTTCCGTAATGACAGGGGTGTTCCCAATCATATCCTTGTTCTAGGATTTGTTTAGTTAAATCATCTACGAAAAACATTGGATATTGGTACGTAAGGATTTGATATATCGCTTTATATTTTAAAATATCAATAAATTCGGTATTTTTGGGGTATAGAGCAAACACTCTGTCAACAATTGCTTTTTCAAACAACCATTTGACTATTTTTGCAAACAATAATCCCCTATTTTGAAACATAGATGAATCAATTAATAGATTAGTACCAATTTCAATACTTTTAATGGCTTTTATCCTTTTTATTAATCTAGCATATCCATTTATGTCATTTTCCCACTTAAATTTATCAAAACTTATGCTAATCATGGTAATGTCTTTTAAAAGTTGCACTATTTCTCTATTAGTCATCATTAGAAATGCCTTGCCATTTGTTGTAAAGTTTAAAATAATGTTTTGATTTTTACACTCAATCCCTAATTGTTTTACGAATTCGGGATCGACTAATGGTTCTCCACCACCTAAAGCTATTTGAGGTGCAAGTCCTTTAATATATTTTATTAACTCAATAAAAAATTCTCTTGGTTTTTCATTAACGATCTCTCTTTCTCCACGATAACAAAATGGGCAGTATAAATTGCATTTTTTAGTAAAATGTACTGATACGACTTTAAATATCATGTTTTCATTTACTGAAATCAATTATTATTAAATCTCGGTAATAATAACACTATTTCTTTACTTAAAAGTTTTACTTATATGTAGTAGTGAAATTGAAAAATGATCACTTTCACAAATAAAGGGATGAGTTTTATTGAGAAGCCATGAAAAAACTGTAAAAAAAACTTTATATCAATATTAATATTTAATTTATTTAAAAAGAAATTTAAGGATTAGATTTTATCATGTTAAAATATAAGGTTGTTCTTGCTGGGGCTAAGAACGTAGGCAAAAGCTCTTTAATCGCACGCTATTGCGACAATGTATTCGACGAAAATATGATGGCAACCATAGGGGTTGCATTTAAAAGTAAAAAGATTGAATTATCAGACAAATTAGTACTTCACTTAAACATTTGGGATTTTGCGGGTGAGAAAAAGTTTAGAACCTTATTTCCACCCTATGTGAAAGGTGCTTCAGCTGCTTTAATTTTGTACGATACAACTAGAAAAAACACTTTAAACGATGCAGATAATTGGATAAAACTAGTTGACAAAAACTCTGCTGTTGATGGTATTGTCAAGATTTTAATAGGTACTAAAATAGACTTAAAAGATCAATGCGAGATTACTAAAAATGATGCGGAGAAATTCTCTAAAGATTACAATTGGGGCCCAACAGAAATTATTGAAACATCAGCAAAAACAGGAGAAAATGTTGAACAAGCGTTTATAGATGTTGCGAAAGCAATTGTAGATCTAAAAATGCAAGTTTGCAAATCTTGTGGGGAATATTTTTCCAAAAAAGAAAATGTATGCTCCTATTGCGGTAAGTAGTTTATTTTATTTTTTATTTTTTTTTCCACGAAAGTTATAAAAAAAAATCTCTTAAGCTTGTTCTTATTAAATAATTGAAGAAAAAAAAAAAAATTTTTATGAAACTCGAGTAATTGAGGCGTTTATTTGGGAAATAATTTGCTCGTCTGTAAAGTGTTTAATTACAATGGCTTGATTGGTACAAGTTGCTCCGCACACTCCACATCCTTTACAGAGGATTTGATTTATTTCAATCTCATCTGACTCATTTTTACTAATAGCGTTATACGGACAAATTTTAATACATACCTCGCAACCAGTACAAAGTTTTTTGTTAAATTCTGGTAAACTTGATGTGGCTCCTTCAACCACTGCTCTACCATTCATTAAGGGTATCAATGCTCTAGAGGCCGCTCCTAGAGCCTGACTTAAAGATTCTTTTATATTTTTAGGACTTTGAACAGTTCCACAAAGGAAAATCCCGTCTGTAGCAAAATCAATGGGCCTTAATTTGGGATGCGCTTCAAAGAAGAATCCGTGGTGATCTATGGGGATTTTTAACATTTCCGATAATTTCTTATTATCCTTCCACGCTACTAAAGGAGTAGCAAGTATTAACTTGTCTAAGGATAGTTCGAAGTTCATTCTTGTTAAGAAATCAGAGACTTTTAACAATACTTTATTATTCTCATTTGCCACGATAGGGGGGTTTTCGAGTTTATATTGTATAAAATTAATCCCTTTTTCTCTAGCTTTTCTATATTCAATTTCTTCGTCGTAAAACACTCTCAAGTCCCGATATAATATGAAGATTTGAGAGTTAGAATATTGTTCCTTTACAATTAACGCGTTTTTAATGGATTCAGCACAACATGTTAATGAGCAGTAAGTTCTTCCTTGTTCTTCACGAGAGCCGGTGCATTGAATAAACGCAATAGATTCTCCATCTTGTAGTTGCTTGTTTCGAATTAAATCTTCAAATTCTAAATTAGTAAAAACTTTGTTATTTTCTTTATAAAGGTAATACCCTTCTGGTTTAAATTCTTGCGCTCCCACAGCAACAATAATCGTTCCTACTTTGATTTCCTTTTCTCTTCCGTCTTGCATAGTGCTTACAATAAAATTCCCGATTGAGCCATTTACAGCATCTATTGTTGTTAAAGTAAGAACTTCTATGTAAGGATTTGTTTCTATTTCTTGAATCATTGGATTTAGTATTTGTTCTGGAGATGTACCGTGAGTATTTATTTTATTTAGGTTCCGAACGAACCCTCCAAGACGATTCTCCCGCTCCACAATATATACGTTAAATTTTTTTTTCGCGATTGCGATAGCGGCGGTCATACCCGCAATCCCTCCACCAACAACTAACGCAGCTGGTAATACATTAACCTCAATATCGTGTAATGGTTCGACGAGACGAGACTTAGCGACAGCCATTAAAATCTGTTCTTTCGCCTTTTTAGTTGCTTTTTCGGGTTCAGACATATGAACCCAACTCACCAATTCTCTTATGCTTGCGAATAAAACGAGGTAAGGATTAAGACCTGCTTTGTGGCAAGTGCCCTGAAATAGCGGAAGATGGGTTCTGGGTGTACATGCTGCGATAATAACTCTATTTAAATCATGTTTTTCGATCGCTGCCTGTATACTTTTCTGAGATTCTTCCGAACAGGTATACAAATTCCTTTCTACATAGACCACATTTTCGACTGTTTCTATTTCTTCAGCTATTTTTTCAACATTTACAAAACCGGCGATATTTGAACCGCAATGACAAATGAAAACTCCAATTCTAGGTGGCTCCTCTTTAGTTACTTCTTTTTCAATGATATCTTCCTTTATTTCTTCAACTGAAGTTACTGATGTTCTACTAACTGCTTTACTGGCAGCTCCACTTGCCTCAGCTACAGAAGTTGAAATGTCTTCTGGACCGTGAGCGCTTCCACATACGTAAATTCCAGGTACACTAGTTTCAATATTATTTATTGAAGATATTGGCTTAATAAAACCGTAATCATCGGGTTCAACTCCTAATATGTCGTTCAATTCCTTTGCTCCTCTGCTAGGTTTAACCGCAGGAAACAGAACTACCATATCAACATCTTCATATTTAACTTTCCCCGTTGCAAAATCTGTATATCTTATCTTCAAATCCTTTGTTTCTGGATTTTCATAAATCTTATACGGTAACCCTTTTACATATTGAACTTTATAATCCGTTTTGGCTCTTTCTATAAATTCGTTATGATTCTTTCCAATAGTTCGTAAATCGTTACAAAAGACCAAAATCTCAGAATCAGGAGCGTGCTCCATCGTCATAATTGCTTCCTTTGTAGCGTACATACAACAGATTTTAGAACAATACGGTTTACATCCAACATTTCTCGACCCAGCGCAAAGAATAAATCCAATCTTATGTGGGTGTTTACTATCGGAAAGTCGTAATATTTCTCCTTGAGTGGGTCCTGAAGCACACATGATTCGTTCGTATTCCAAAGATACTACTACATTGTCGTATTTTCCATATCCATATCTCTTTATCGAACTCACATCTATGAGGTCAAAACCAGTCGCAACAACAATAGAAGCTACTTCAATTTCTATTTCTTTTGGTTTTTGTTCAAAATCGATAGCGTGAGCTGGACAAAATTTCTCACATGCCTTACAGGTACCGTTTTGAAAGTAGATACAATTATCTTCGTCAATAAGGTATACAGCGGGAACTGCTTGAAGAAACGGAATATAAGCAGCACCCCTCTTTTTCAATCCCTGTTCAAATTCCGAAGGAAATTTCTTATATGGGCATTTTTTTGCGCACGTTCCGCATGATGTACATTTTGAAGCGTCAACATACCGAGGTTTAAGAAGTATTTTTACTTTAAAGGCAGTTCCTTTACGAATAGGGTCTACTTGTTTCACTTCCGAATAAGTTAAAAGATTAATTCGAGGATGACGGGCACATTCAACCATTTTGGGTGCCAAAATACATATGGAACAATCGAGTGTAGGAAAGGTTTTATCTAATTGGGCCATTTTTCCTCCAATTGAAGGAGTTCTTTCCACTAAATAAACCATATGACCCTGATCCGCAAGATCTAGAGCAGCCGAAATCCCCGCTACTCCACCCCCAATTACTAATACTTGGTTTTCATTATTATTATCTTGTACCATAATCTTTTCACGCTCCTAACTTTCTATATTAATTGGTCCTAATGAAATAACCTGATCTGTAAAATCTTTTACAACTTTTGCAAATTTAGCCCCTTCAGCTGCAGAAACCCATTCCAATCTAAGTCGCTCTGCTTCAATTCTTAGAAGTTCAAGAAGTTTTTTAGTTTTCTTAACGCGCTCCTCTGCTTTTTCGTTTCCTGACATATAATGACAATCTCCTATGTGGCATCCACAAACTAACACTCCATCACTTCCACGCTTAAACGCTTCAAGTATTAACGCTGGATGAATCCTTCCCGTACACATTAATCTTATAATTCTAATGGACGGAGAGTACTGAAAACGGCTTACACCCGCTAAATCAGCTCCAGCATAACCACACCAATTACATAAAAATGTTACTATTTTAGGAATAAACTCTTTTTTATTTTTTTCCATATTTCTACACCTCAATATACTAAATATGAATCAATCATAGCGATTAATTGTTGATTTGTAAAATGCTTTAAAGAGATAGCCCCAACTGGGCAAACCCCATTGCAAGCTCCACATCCTTTACATACTGCTGGAAGGACTCTTGATTTATATCGCATAAAACTTACAGCTGGTTCTATTGAGTCCCGAACAGTTTCGTAGGCAACTTGAGTTTCAATCTCTTCAATCGCATTATATATACAAATATCCCTGCAATCACCACATCCATTGCATTTGTTATCGTTAATTTCTGCTATTGAACCTATAATTTTCATTTTTTCTTTTGATAAAATTGTACATGCCCTAGCGGCTGCTCCTTTTGCTTGTACAATTGTTTCATTAATAAATTTTGGCCATTGAGCCGCTCCACATAAGAAAATTCCATCAGTAGAGAAATCAAGTGGACGCAATTTAACATGTGCTTCTAAGAAAAATCCATTTTGTTCTATAGGAACTTTTAATAACTGTGATAATTCTTTATTTTCTGTTGGCAAAAAGGCAGCACTTAATGCAATAAGATCTGGCTTCACAATTATTTTTTCATTTAATAATGAATCATATACAGACACCGACATCTTACTATCTTCAATACTAACCTTGGGTTCGAATTTTTTGTCATATCGGATGAAAATTATCCCTTTTTCTCTTGCTTCTCTGTAATAATCTTCCTTAAAGCCATAAGTTCGAATATCTCTATATAGAATGCAAATATTAATCTCAGGATTTTTCTCTTTTAACTTTATAGCATTTTTTAATGCAATGGCACAACATATTTTATTACAATTAGGTCGCTCTTCATTTCTCGAGCCTACGCATTGTATCATTATGACTGTTTTTGCATTTACTTCATTTAATACAATTTTTTGTTCCAATTCTTGTTGAGTTAATATTCGTTTATCTTTTCCATACATATATTCCACTGGGCTATATTCTGTTCCACCTGTAGCAACAATGACTACTCCAGTCTCAAGTTCTTTTTTTTCACCATTTTGATTCACTGTAATTAAAAAATTACCTACGAATCCTTGAATATCTTCGATGTGTGCGCTTGTGAATATTTTAATTTTATCGTGATTTTTAATTTGATTGATAAGTTTTTTGAGATATTCTTGAGGATCCTCACCTTCTAAGACATAATGTATATTTCTTACCAATCCACCAAGATCTCTTTCTTTTTCAATCAAATAAGCTTCAAAACCTTGATTTGCTAATTCCAATGCGGCATTCATCCCCGCTATTCCACCACCTATTATTAATCCAGAGTGTATTATATCTACAGAAGTTTCATATATGGGTTCTAAAAATTTAGCTTTGGCAACATTCATCGCTACCAAGTCTTTTGCTTTTTCCGTAGCTTCTTCAGGTTCGGACATATGAACCCAAGAACATTGTTCCCTAATATTTGCTAATTCAAATAAATAAGGATTTAAACCTGCTTCTCGAATGGTATTTTGGAAAAGTGATTCGTGTGTCCGAGGAGTACACGATGCTACAACAATCTTATTTAATTTATTTTCCTCTATTATTTGCTTTATTTTGTCTTGAGTATCTTGAGAGCAAGTATACAAATTCTCTTCGGCATAAACAACATTTGGAAGTGTTTTAGTAAACTTGACTACTTCAGGAACATTTACAATTCCGCCGATGTTTATTCCACAATGGCAAATGAATACTCCAATCCGAGGGTCTTCATCTTCAATTGAAACTTCTGGGGGATATTCTTTTATAGTTGTTAATGTATTTCTTTCAGTAGAAAGCAATGAAGAGACCTTTCCAGCAGCACCGCTCGCTTCTGCCACTGTTTCAGGAATATCTTTAGGTCCAGAACAAGTCCCACATACAAAAATTCCCGGTTTATTAGTTTCTAGAGGAGTAAATATATTTGTGGAATAAAAATTGTATTTATTAAGATTGATTCCCAATTTTTTACTCAAATCAATAACAGAATTCGAAGGCTGTATACCTATAGATAGAACAATCATATTAAAACTTTCTTTTATTATTTTCCCAGTCTCTATATCTTCAAAAGCTATGAATAAATTCTTCGTATGCAGATCTTCTTTAATTGATGCAATTCTTCCTTTTAAGAATTTGATTTTTAATTCTTGCGCTCTTAGAAAATATTCCTCAAATCCTTTTCCATAAGCTCTTATATCAATAAAAAAAATATGACAATCTATGTCTGGTTCATGTTCTTTTGCAATTATTGCTTCTTTAATTGCGTACATGCAACATACTGATGAACAATAATTGTTACCTATTCTTCGATCTCTTGAACCAATACATTGTATCCATGCTATTTTTTCTGGTACTTTTCCATCGGAAAGGCGTAATATATGATTTATGAAAGGTCCAGATGCGCTCAATAAACGTTCAAATTCGGAACTTGTTATTACATTCGGATATCGTCCATAACCATACTGATTTAGGGATAACGGATTAAAGAGTGTAGATCCTTGAGCGACAATTATTGAACCTACGTTTAGTTTAATCATTTCTTCTTTTTGAGTGAAATCAATAGCTCTTGCTTCGCATAAATATTCACATAATCGGCAACCGATACAAATTGTTTTATCTATGGAGGCTACTTTTGGAATTGCTTGTGGATATTTAATAAAAATACTTTTTCGTTTTCGTAACCCCTCATCATATTCATTTGAAGTTTCGATCGGACACCAATTCGTACAAAGTCCACAACCTGTACATTTTTCTTCATCAATATATCTTGGATGCTTTTTTAACATAACACTGAAATTTCCTGCCACACCTTTTACCTTCTCAATTTCTACTTGAGTAATGATTTGAATGTTTGGATGTCTACCCACCTCTACTAATTTAGGACTTAAAATGCACATTGCACAGTCATTTGTAGGAAATGTTTTATCTAATTGGCTCATTATACCGCCTATTGCGGGAGATCTCTCTACTATAAAGACTTTAAATCCTAATTCTGCGAGATCTAATGATGTTTGTATCCCAGCAATTCCACCTCCGACTACTAATACTGCACCTACTTTATTTTTAGACCCACGTTTACTCATTTAACCATTCCTCCTTCTTTAATAAATATTGCTGTTTCGTTTTGGATATTAAAAGTTATTTTATGTTCGTCATTCAAAGTAATAAGATGTTCCATAACTTTTTCTGATGGAATTTCTAATATACTCGAAATTTCTTCTGCTGAAAGACCTTTTTCTTCAATTAGATCTTGAATCTTAACCTTGATTAATTCCGTTTCTATTATATGGTCTAATAATTCTTCAAATTTCTCCTCGGGAATTTTTTCACCATAGGCATTTTCGATTTCAGTTAAATCTCTTTCTCTACTAATTAACCATCTAAGCCTAAAGTCAGAACATACTTGTTTAGCATAAAACAAATTCTTTTTCAAATTTCCATCAGATTTAATGGGTGAAGGTCCTAGTTTTATCAGTTCTTCAGTAAATTCCGTAATTAAATCTGCAAATCTTTTCCCTTCTGCGGCAGATACCCATTCGAGTCGTAATCTCTTTGTTTCGAACTCGAGTTTTTCAAGTATCTTTTTCGTTATTAAAATCTTATATTTTGTATGATAATTTCCTGTAAGATAATGACAATCTCCAAGGTGACATCCTGCTACTAATACACCGTCTAAACCTTTTTCGAATGCTGTCAAAATAAAATTTGGTTCAATTCTACCGCTGCACATTACTCTAATTATCCTTATATTTGGTGGATAATTGAATCGTGAAACACCCGCAAGATCTGCGCCCGCATATGAGCACCAATTACATAAAAATCCTAAAATCTTTGGTTTATACATTTAAACACTTTCCTCCAATAATCATTTTGATATTGCATATATTTGTTCATATATTTGAGGATCCTTAAAATGTTGCATAGAAATTGCATTTAAAGGACAACTTGCTCCACAAACTCCACAACCCTTACAAACAGCTGAAAAAACATTGGCTTTTAACCCCGATTCCATCCTTTCTATTTGTATTGCATTATATGGACAGATCATCTCGCATGAACCGCATCCTATGCATTTTTCAGAATCAACAGTAGCAATAGCTCCCTCTACTTGAATCGTCTCATGAGATAAAATTGTACTCGCCCTAGCTGCTGTGGCATAACCTTGAGTTATAGCTTCTGAGACATCAACAGGCCATTTTGCTGAACCACCTACATATATTCCATCTGTCGCAAAATCATTGGGGCGTAATTTTACGTGGGCTTCTAAAAAGAAATTGTTGGCTTCTAATGGAACTTTTAAAATTTGCGCAAGTTCCTTATTATCTTCATTGGCAACCAATGGAGTTGATAATACCAATAAATCATAAGGAATTATTATATAATCTCCAATGTATTCATTAAATACCGTTATTTGATTTTCTTCTACAGAAGGTAATTCATCAAGTTTGTATTTTATAAAGAGTACTCCTTTTTCTCTTGCGGTTCTATAATAGTTTTCGTAATTTATCCCGGGAGTGTACATATCTCTAAATAATATCGTAATATTTGCTATTGGATTTCTTTCTTTGATAATTAGCGCATTTTTTAAAGCTGTCATACAACAAACGCTTGAACAATAAGGTCTTTCGTCGTTTCGAGAATCTACACATTGTATCATTACAACATTATTCGCATCTGTTTCATTGCTTTTTAACTTTGATTCCAATTCATACTGAGTTAGTCTTATTTTGCCGTCATATCCATAAAACTTAAAAGGAGTAAAGAGTGAAGCCCCTACGGCAACAATAATCGCTCCTACTGTTAGATCAATTATTTTACCATTCTTTACTATTTCTACATCGTAATTCCCTACAAAACCATCAATATTTTTTACTTTTGCTGTTGTATACACTTCTAAATTCTTAGCTTTTTGAACTTTATTCTTAATATTCTTTATTAACTCTGAAGCCTTAGTATCATGTGGAAATAGATTAAAAAGTGTATTTAACCTTCCACCTAATTCATTCTCCTTTTCAACAAGATAGGTTTTAAAGCCTTGTCTACTTAAATTAAGTGCCGCACTCATTCCACAAATTCCACCGCCAATTACTAAAGCAGCAGAGTTTACTTTAATTGTAATCGTTTCTAAAGGTTCTAATTTTGTGGCTTTAGCCACTCCCATGCTAATTAGATCTTGTGCCTTCTCAAATGCTTCTACAGGTTGGTTCTTATGAACCCATGTACATTGTTCTCTAATATTAACAAAATTGAAAAGGTAAGGATTTAATCCCGCTTCTGAAATACATTCACGAAACAAAGGTTCATGTGTTCTTGGAGTACATGATGCCACAATTATCCGATTTAAATCATGCTCTTCGATTGCTTTCTTAATGCTGGATAATCCAATTTCTGAGCATGTATATAAATTATCTTCTGTATATGCAACATTTGGCAATGTTTTCGCAAATTTAGCAAGCTCCTTACAATCTATTACCCCTCCAATATTAGAACCACAATGACATACAAATATTCCTACTCTAACTTCTTTTTCATTCTTTTCTTCATCTGACATTTTAATTAAACCTCTTTTAATTATATCTGCTACTTAAACCGCAGCAAAATCCATAATAACTATAATTGAAAGCTTTAAATATTAATGTTTGTTGAATAACTTCTGTTTTAGTATTATCCATTTTAAATCTCCTTTTTATCCTAAATATGATTTAAGCATAACACCTAATTGTTGATCTTTAAATTGTTTTAAGGTTAATGCCTCATTTGGGCAAATTCCAACGCAAACTCCACATCCTTTACACACTGCTGGAAGTACTCTAGATTTATCTCGCACTAAACTTACAGCTGGTTCTATTGAGTCTCGAACAGTTTCGTAGGCAAATTGAGCTTCAATCATTTCAATCGTTTCAATCGCGTTATATAGACAAATATCCCTGCAGTCACCACAACCTTTGCATTTGCTTTCGTCAATTTCAGCTATTGAACCTGAAACTTCCAATTCTTTTTTCGATAAAATAGTGCTTGCTCGAGCCGCTGTAGCGTAACCTTGAGTTATAGCTCCTGAAACATCCACAGGCCATTTTGCTGAGCCGCCTATAAATACTCCTTCCGTCGCAAAATCAACAGGACGCAACTTAACGTGAGCCTCTAAGAAAAATTCGTTCATTTCTAGTGGAACTTTCAAGTCCTGAGCGAGTTCCTTGTTGTCAATGTTTGCAATTAAGGGTGTCGACAACACTAATAAATCATAAGGAATTATTATTTCTTCGCCAATATTTACATCAAACACTTTAATTTGATTTTCCTCCACAACAGGCTCCTTATCAAGATCGTATCTTATGAACAGAATTCCATTTAATCTTGCTTTTCTATAATAGTCCTCGTAAAGTGTGCCTGGAGCATACATGTCCCTATATAATATTACTATATTAGCCTTCGGATTTATATTTTTAATAATCAACGCGTTCTTTAAAGCCGTCATGCAACATACGCTTGCACAATATGGTCGTTCGTCGTTTCGAGAACCTACACATTGTATCATGACGGTGTTTTTCGCATCTAATTCTTTGTTCTTTAATTTTGATTCTAATTCGTGTTGAGTTATTCTTTTTTTACTGTCGTATCCAAATAAATTCGTAGGTGTAAAAAGGGAAGCTCCAACCGCTACTATAATGGTTCCTACTATTAAATTAATCACGCTGCCATTAAGTGCAATTTCTACACTGAAATTCCCAACATACCCACGAATTTCTTTAACATTAGCTGCTTTATACACTTCTAAATTTCGAACCTTTCCAACTTGACCCTTCAATTTTTCTAATAATTCAGAAGCTTCCATATCGTGTGGAAATAATTTATAGAGAGAATTTAACCTTCCACCCAATTTCTCCTCTTTCTCAACTAAATAAGTTTTAAAACCTTGTCTACTTAGACTAAGAGCCGCACTCATCCCTGTAACGCCCGCGCCAATTACCAATGCGGCAGGCGTAATAACAATAGTGATCATATCTAAAGGTTCTAGCTTTACGGCTTTAGCCACTCCCATACTAATCAAGTCTTTTGCTTTCTCAAATGCTTCTACTGGTTGGTCCATATGAACCCAAGTACATTGCTCCCGAATATTGACAAAATTGAAAAGAAAAGGGTTTAATCCTGCTTCTGAAATAGATTCGCGAAATAAAGGCTCGTGTGTTCTAGGAGTACAGGAAGCTATAACTACTCGATTTAAACCATGTTCTTGTATTGCATTTTTAAGGCTTATTAATCCAGTTTCCGCGCATGCATAAAGATAATCTTCTGCGTATGCAACATTGGGTAATGCCTTTGCAAATTCAGCAAGTCCCTTACAGTTTATTACACCACCTATATTTGAACCGCAATGACAAACAAACACGCCAACTCTAATCTGTTCTGTATCCTTTACATTTTCTGACACTTTTAATTCAACCTCATTTTATGATAGTTCTAAATCTAATAGCTTTGAAAATCACCTATTCAGTTAAACCCATCATTTTTGCTATTAAATTCGTTAAATCAGAAACCTCTAAGTTAATTTCGTCAGGAAGACATTCTTTTTTTTCTTTTAACATACAATTGTAATGGGTTTGGCATTTCGGACAAGTTGTTACTAATAAATCTGCTACATTTCCAGCCTCAATTAATCTATCTAACTGCAAAACCTTGGAAAGATCGTTGCAGTTTATAAAGCAACTAACCCCACAACAAGGAGCACTTTCGCAAGATCTATCCATCTCGGTAAATGTAACTCCATGTTCTCCCATGTGATTAAGAATTTCTCTAGGAGGGGCATAAACTTTCATATGCCTTCCTAATCTACAGGGATCGTGATAGGTAACCTTTATATCATTGGTGTCTGTAAATTTTAATTGATTATTTTTAATTTTATCAGCGATTAATTCAGAAAGGTGAACAACGTTGAAATTGGCATCTTTAATGTATTTTGGATAATCCACTTTTAGAGTTCGGTAACATTCCGCACAAGTTGTAATAATAGTTTTAACGCCTAATTTTTTAATTTCATTTACATTATGCTCTGCTAATTTTTTAAAAGTCTCAAAATGTCCCTTCCAAAGTGCGTCGTGACCGCAACACTTTATATTATCAATTATAACTGGTGGTTGTTTTTGTACTTTATTTAATATTTTTATTGCATTCTGGGCAATTTCTAAAAAATTCACTTGTAAATTGTCAAAAACGACATTCAAAACTGGTAAACATCCAAAAAAATAAGCAACTTTTCCTTTTTTAGATATTTCATAACCAGATGGGACCAAGTCTGATGTAATTTTAAAACCAGATGGACTATTTGCTTGCATCTCAGAAATAATTGTTAAAATGCCATCGTGAGTCTCTTCGTATTCAATTCCTTGCTCTATTAAAAGCCTTCTAGCTAATTTTATAAACTCAATAAAATTTACGCTCTGAGGGCAATACTCCTGACAAGTCCCACATGTTAAACATAATCGAAGAACCTCCTCATTTATAATATGTTTACTTGCTCCAAAAGCGGCTAATCGAGTCATTTGATGAGGATTTAATAAAAATTGCTCCGCAACAGGACAACTCGAGGTACAAATTCCACACTCAAAACAACTTAAAATCGTTTTCGTTTCTTCTGATTTAGATAATTCCTTAACTAAGTTCGTATCCAAATCAGAACTTTTTATAATATCTTCCATAATTCTTCAAATCCAACTTTTTTTTTAGGGTATTTGTCAAATATCTGTTTTTAATTTATATTTGCTAAATTCTTAATTTATTTCGTCCCTATATTTCCGATGTAAATTATATGCCAACGAATTCTTTATATTCGCTACTTTGGCGGTTTAAGCTATTAAGATTTGCTTTTCTTTGTTTTTTTTTTTTAAAATTTTTTTAATGTATCTAAATTTAACATGCATATGATCCTTTTTAAAAGTTTCTCCCCTAGTTTCTTTTCGAAACCGATCACTCGCCTATGATTTCTATCTGAAACTGATCAAAACTGGGACTTTCGATCATGAAACCCATTTATAGATCAAAATCAACCCCCTCGATCATTAACTATTGAAACCAAAAACGATCCTAATAAAAAATGATCGAAAGCGAAATTCATAAGCCGAATTCTTTTTCTTATCGATCAAAACCGAGCTTATAGATCATAGATTATCGAAACCACAAAAAAATCAATGCTGAAATGATCGATCTAGAAAACTATTCTGGAAATTCCTACTAAGACCGATCAAAACCGAGCTAATAGATCATAGACTATTAAAACCATAAAAAAATTCCTTTTCAAATGATCGATTACGAAAATCTAGGCTTAATCTTTTTGCCTCTTCGATCAAAACCTCCCTTATCGATCACGGATTGTCAATTTCGAAAACCCAAAATTAGTCTTTTTTAGATCATCGATCTTTTTGATCGGAAAAGGAAAAATAAAAAAGAAAAATGTTCCAAATCGAAAATCTTGGATTTGTTTTTAATTATTTTTACACATTGCATTATCAAATCCTTACAATCTTTGTTAGAAGATTTTGTCTAATGTTTGTTACACGATCACACAAATGTCGAAAAACTATCACATTTATAAATTTAAAAATATTAATTCTAAGTAGTAGATGATAAAAAAAATGATTGAAACAGATTTAAAAGCAGAATTAACGAAAAAAGCCGTTGAGAACTTTCACAATATAAAAAGTTCCCTTAAGGGATTGTACGAAATTCTAGTTCTCTCTAATCCTGACAATTTTTGTTATAAGTTGGAATTCGATAATATAATTGAACTGTATCAAAATTTGTTAGAATTGCTGTCAAACGATACAGGAGCAAACGAAGTTATGAAAAAACTGAAAAAATCTAAAATAGAAAGAGAGCTTCGCTTGAAAGATTTACGACAATATGACAGCACACAAATGATTGAAAAAGAAAGGAATTCTTTAAAACAATAAAGAGTTAAATATTAAATTATTTTATCTATTTTTTAGAGCTTTTTTATATCGTTCGAATTTTCTTTTTCCAAAGCTAATAACCTTAGCCAGCATTTCAGACTTTTTTACGGAAGTATTTAAATCGACGGGTTCTTTTATGTATCCGTCTTTTAACGCGTTATTGTATATTTGTTCTCCGTTTTTAGTTCTAATAACCGCAGTTGTATATCCCTCTGGAGATCCTAATCCTCCAAACGAGATATCAGCGTAGACATTGGAAAAATCTCGGCAAGCATAACAAGCGGATCGTACGAACTCGTCAAGATCTTCAAAATCTATGTGAATAGACCGATTTTTAAGATCTAATATCAGATCTTCTCGAATGTTCATATTTTCAACTTCGTCGAACGAAAATTTGAACTTTTCTTCCATATTTTTACGAGCTTCGTCTTTAAAAGTAAAATTCAAATTACAGAACAAACCTAAAGTATATTTTACGATGTGGGCTGGCAATATGCTTAATTCTTGCATTTTTCTTATAGACATTATTTGGCACGGAGTACCAACTACAGCAACATTCATCATATCAGAGCCAACTACTTTTTTAAGTTTAGTAATTGTAGGAACAAAAGAGTTGTAGTCTTCTAATTCCACAACCCCATGAGATAAATCGAAATGAGAGCCAGCGGCTTCTAATAATTCTTCTTTAGTTGTAGCAAAATAAGGTTCTCTGTTAAAAGGGCCCTCCCTTTTTGAAACGATGGCGCCATTTATTAAATTACGGTCTATTAAGTACGATAAAATTGCCGTGACAACGCCGCCATCGGTTGCTTTCTTTCGAATATCTTCTGAAATAGCTTGACTAGAGGTTATTTTCTTCCAATTACCAATGGATACTTTATAATCGTACCTTTTATTTAATTCCTCGTCTAAAACATGAGTTTGAGGGCAAACTAAATAACATATTCCACAATGTAAACAATTATCTTTATTATAATATCTCGGAGGTCCTGATTCGGACATTTCAATTGCTTTTATTTCGGAGGCAGAGCAAAAACTAACGCATCCACCGCATTCTCCACATATGCCTGGTTCGTGAACCTCTTTTATTAAATCCTCAAACGATTTAGGTATTACTTCGTTTACCATTTTTTCTTTCATCTCTTCTTTTAAATTAGTTAGAAAATTAATTTTATTTTTTAATTTGATTAATACTCATTGGGCATTTTTTTAAGTTCTGCCAGAGAAAAGACGGGTCCGTCCACGCACACGAATTTACTTCCAATGTTACACCTTCCACATTTACCGATTCCGCACTTCATACGCATCTCTAAAGAATTTAAAATTTGTTCGTCTTTCCAACCCAGTTCTACAAGTTCGGCCACAGCAGTTCTTATCATTATGGGAGGGCCACAAACAACTGCTATGGCGTTATCTGGAGAGGGCGCAACCTTTTTAACGATTGCCGCAACAAAGCCAACTTCACGAGTCCATACTTCTTCTTCGCGGTCAATAGTCAAAACCACCTTAATGCCATCTTGTTTTTCCCATTCCTCTAAAACATCTCGGTATAGAACCTCCCCTGAATCTCGATTTCCGTATATTACTGTTATGTTCTTGAAATCTTTTCTGTTTTTCTCGTCTAATATGTAAATGGCAAGCGATCGCAAGGTTGAAAACGCAAATCCCCCGCCGATTATGACGATGTTTTTATCCTTCATCTCTTCCATAGGCCATCCGTTCCCACATGGACCTCTTATGCCTACCGTATCTCCCACTTCGCAGTAGTGAAATGCCGATGTTACAGTTCCCATCTTTTTTATCGTGAATTTAATGGTTCCCTCTTCTGTGGGGGAGGAAGCGATACCAATAGGGCATTCCCCTTTTCCAATTAGACTAATTTCGGCGAATTGACCTGGGATGTAATTAAAATTTTTATAATCTTCTTCCTTTTTAAATTCTAATTCAATCGTTTTAATATCGTTGACTTTATTTTCAGAAACTACTGATTTTACAGTAGTTAACATTGGAATGTATGGATTAGGCACTAATACTTTCCTCTTTTTTTTCTATTTTATTTATTTTTTTAATTATTTCTCTTAAATCGTTATTGACAGGACAAAGTTGAACGCATCTACCACATCCAACGCATCCTATTTGGCCATAATTCTCCGGATAATAACTAAATTTATGCAATATTCGGTTGCGGCACCGTTCAATGCAGCTATTACGAGGGTTATGACCGCTCGTATGAATCGTATAAAGACAAGATTGACATGTGTCCCATATTCTAATTCGCCTTCCACGATTATTATAAGGATCGTTCTCATCAATTATATCAAAACAAGTACAGGTAGGACACAAGAAAGAGCACGTACCACATCCTATACAACTTTCGCTGATTTCTTTCCATATTGGATGTTCAAAATTTGGACCTAAAATTTTATCTATGTTTTTTAAGTCTAATTTAGTAACTATTGAGTCTTCTGCTTGTTTTGCTAATTCTTGGGCTTTTTTCAAATCATCTTTTTTCGCATCGGCAAGCCAAGACAATTTTTTGACTAAATCCTGGCCTTTTTCGGTAATACCCTCAACAAGGTATTTATCTCCTAAATCAACCAAAAATACATCCATATCGTCTTTTTGGAAGGGATTCCCTTCAATCGACGTACAAAAACAAGTGGTTTTTGGATTATTACACCCTATTCCGATAAATGTTGTATTTTTTTTCTTTTTCATGAATATTTCGTCTTCCACATTACCGTGAAATGAAAAAAAGTTCGCCATAAGTACAAAACCATGAGCATCGCAAGGTCTAATTCCAAAAATTATGTATTTTTCGTCTAAATCTTTGCGATCTTCAATCTGTACATCTTTACCATCTATTTTATATTCGAAGAGAACTTCCATTTTTGGAAATAAAACTTCCTTTGGTGGAACCTTTGAATTGTAATAATCTAACACGATGTCTTCTGCTTTTGAGATCTTCTTAAAAGCTATATTTCCTTTTTCTTTAATTGGAGCGTAAAAATTGTACTCTCCCGATAATTCGTTATATAACTTTGCTACATCATCCTTTTTTAATATTTTTTCTGCCATCTCTAAACTACCTTTTTATTCTTCTTCTAACATAAATTCTTGTTTGTCTTCCATTTTAAAATCCATCATTGGGGGCAAGATCTCGGAATCAATACCAGAAGTGAAATCAAACCGTTCTTTTGCGATTTTCTCTAATTTTCTGGTTATTTGGTTTAAATCGATCCCCATCGGACATACGCTGCTACACGCACCGCACGCTACGCATCTTCCCGCAAGGTGCAATGCGCGAATTAAGTGAAACACTATTATATCGGAAATATCGGTCGTTTTTCCAAACCAGATTGGTTTGTTTTGATCAACGAAACACAGATTACAATAGCACATAGGACACGCCTCTCTACAAGCGTAGCATCTCGTACAAGTGCTTAAGAGATCTTTAATGTATTCCCATTTTTCTTCGGGTGATTTTGATTCATACCCG
>JAUWBH010000074.1 GCA_030605085.1 Promethearchaeota archaeon
TACCGATCAACAGATACAAGTTCTATATGTAGACGAGTTAAATGCTGATCAAAGAAGCCAAATAGGCGGGAGTGATTTAGTATCAATTTCTCCTTGGTTGTTCCCCTCAGTTTTAGCAACAGAATTCGATTCCCTTATGCATGAATTAATTCCGAGAGTAAGAGCAGAAATCTTTTATCGAAATGGTATTACCCACTCCCAACGAATTTCTTTTTCTGAGAAGCTTATGGATGTTTTTAGCATTGTTACATCAAGAGTTCAAGACACCTTCAGAAAATCACTTCATGAGTCCGTCTATAACATCATAAAAACCAGATACTCAGAAGATTTTGGAATAACGCAGGAGGAATGGGTTGAACTTGTAGATTCCAAAGCGAAAAATGAGCATGGAGCACTTGCGAAAGAATTTGAAGAGATTGTTGACCTCTGCCTTAAAGAACAAATCTTTATAAATCTCATTGAACTTTCGGGTGCTCAAGATCAGGATGTTGATGCAATATTCAGCACGTTAGATGCTTATTTGGATGAGAATTATGGCTCACTGATTGAGCAATTATTTAGCCCTCTTACGTTTGAAGCGTTTATTTCGGAAGTGATAAATCAAGTTTTGAACAATATTGAAAACGAAGGATTTGTCTTATTTAACGTGCCAACTCATGAATATTTCGAAGATTTGATAATAATTCAAGATTCATATAAAGATGAATTAGTTTCAGTTTACTGGGGTAGTCCACCACCACCAGAATTTAAAAGCAGAATTTTAATTGAACGTGAGTTTAATGGAGAATTAGATGCTCTAAGTCTATTATTTTATCGTATTAGAGAATATTTAAGCGATCAAAATATCAGAAATTTGCCAATAACCGATACACTATTAGGCTTACATGGTCCTAATGATCCAGGTACATATACAAGACTTTATTTAACCGATGTTTTCGGAGATCTAGGGCTAATTGATAATAATATCTTACAAAATATGCATCTCACTCAAAAATCCTTCTACAAAACACTCTTGGAACAAATCCAACTCGACATTCAGAATAATCCAGAGTCTTCTAATTTTAGGGATTATTCCTTCTTAACAGGTATGCAGTTCTCTCTGGATGAATTTTTTGATGATGTTGATCAACAAATTGTCAAATTTGTAGATGATATCATGAATAAGGAAATCGGTTATGTAGGATACACTTTACTCAAGTTGGATATGATTAGGTTTGATGGGAATGGACAAATCGAGTTCCAAATGCCACAAGATCTAAGGACATTGGTTAAAATTATTCGAGTTCTTGGACTTAACAGTATTGCAGAAATCGATACTAATGATGTCGAAACCCTAATCTGGTCAATGATACTTTCGGGGCATTACATGAACTTGATGACACTTGATAATAATGGTCAAGTTAAGCTAAGAAAGGAATTCACATATCCAGGATGGGAATTTTTTGCAGATATCTATTCAAGCTTCACATATTTAACTCCCGATCCTGATTACCACCTCGTTATGCTTCAAAGCTTTATGAGTTCTGGAATGATGGAGGAAAGATTTGAACATCTTGACAAATATTACAACTTAATCTTTAGAGACAGTTATACGTTCAGCTTAATCGATATCAATCCATCATTTTTTGATATAATAGCATTTGATGGTTTAAGTAATGATTTAAAATATTCAGAAAGAATCCTTGGCATTATTGACCTTAAGAATTTCCCTGATGCTAAAATTATTCTAGATTCAGGTGGATTTGACCCTAACAGTTATCCAATATATTTAGGATTTGGAGAACATAATTATTATTATGATTCACAAGGTGATATAAAAGATTATGGAAATGGTTTATTACACATCATTTCCCATCATTATGAAGATTTTGTAGAATTTGGCAAATGGTTAGGAAAAGATTTGTCTTCCCCTAAAAAAATTGCAGAATTTTTATTTACCTTAATAACTACTCAAACTGGAATCGCAGTAAATGATAAAGGAACTGTGGTTTATGCATTCAAGAATCCAAGAACAAATGAGTTAAAATTCTTCACAATTGGAATTGATACTACTAGAATTGATAGATATACAGGGCAAACGACTCCTGGACGTATTCATACATCATTTCCAATTACTTATGAAGATTACCAGAGAGATTATACGGAATTATTCAATAAAATTCCTTACAGGGAGAATATTATTAACAAAGAAAATTTTATTAAAAATCATTACTCTAATTAGATTTATATTTTTTTAAGTAAAATTAAAATTTAGTAAAGCAAATAAATTAAATAGTAGTTATATATAGGAGGTGTTTACTTTTCCTCATGTAACATATAAAGGAACAAAATTTGAAGTATTATATGGGAATTTACTAGATCTGTCTGATTATCGTGTAAAAAATATTGATGAGATTGAAGGATTAGATACATTGGACTTTATCGAGAATTTGTATTTAGATCATAATGATATTAAGGAAATAAAAGGACTTGAAAATCTTAAAAATCTTAGAAAATTACGCTTAGACCATAATTATATCAAAGAGATTGAAGAGCTGACAAATCTTACCAAACTAGAAGAATTACGATTGGATCATAATCAGATTAAGGAAATTAAAGGTCTAAATAATCTTAAAAATTTGAAAAAAATAAGATTAAATCATAACCAAATTGAAAGGATGAACAATTTGACTAACTTGGAAAATTTAGAAGATCTTAGCATAGGAAATAATGCTATTTCAAGACTAGAACGATTACATGGTTTAAAGTCGTTGGAAGGATTGTTCTTACAGGAGAACAAAATTTCAATCATCGAAAATCTACAAGAGTTAAAAAACTTAAGTGTTTTAAGTTTCAGAAATAATAGGATAAGTGAAATAAAAGGATTAAGTGATTTACAAAATTTGGTAAC
This sequence comes from Promethearchaeota archaeon, assembly GCA_030605085.1. The sequence goes on from JAUWBH010000074.1 coordinate 2,891, forward strand.
TCTCTATCTCAATAATAATGAAATAAGCGAAATTAAGAATTTAGGGCAATTATCCAATCTCAAACAATTATTTCTTAATAATAACCAGATAAAGAAAATAGAAGAATTAAGTAAATTAAGTTATTTAGAGCATCTATACTTGGATAATAATGAAATATCGAAAATAGAAAATTTAACCAATCCAAATTTATTATTGCTTCATCTCAACAATAATCAAATAAATGAGATTGGTGGATTAGAGAAATTGATAAATCTTGGTGGATTTTATTTAAGTAATAATAAAATAAAAGAAATAGAAGGATTGCAAAATCTAACAAATCTAGGAGATTTATTTTTAAAAAATAATCAAATATCTGAAATCAAGGGATTAGAAAATCTCATAAACCTCTTCATACTCGATTTAGGGGGGAATCCTATTCCCAAACAACTTATTGAAGATTTGGGTGGCATGGATTCTGAAGGTCGAGTTAAAAAACCTCAAAAACTCGTGGAATATTGTAGAAGGAAAAATATCTAAACTATTTAGTTAATAAGAAATTTTTTCAAGAGTGGTATAGTAACGATTTGCCATTTCATTGAAATACATTTCAATAGTATGAAAATTATGAAGAGATCTCCATTGCTTATTTATAAACTCAATTTCCTTTATAAACCATTCTTTATTCTCATACCTATTAAAGAAATTAATAATCCTTTCACAAACCGTGAAGGCCATAATTAATTTATTAGAACCTTCATAATCTTTTACACAATTAAGCAATTTATATATTTTATTTTATTTTTTTCTTATGATTTCATCTTTAGCTCTTAAAATTTTGTTATCTATTTTTTCTAAGTATTCATCAATCTCATCTGAGTATGATTTTAATTGATTCTTCAAGTTTTTAAATTTATCCGATTTTTTCCTTTTTTTTTCCTTCTCTTTTATTACAATTTTACTAGATCCCCCTCGTTTCATTCTCACAGGGTTACTTAAGTTTGTTGAGACATGTTTCTGATATCTTGGAGATACAGAATTGCGAAGCTCTTTTAATAAATCTCTCGAAATTCTTTGAAATTTCCCTTTAATATCTTTATAGGTATCATAACCACCTTCAAAATCTCCAAGATTGAAAGTTTCATCCCCTATTTCTATTAAACTATCCATTTCATTCTTCGTTTTAGCTAATTTTACTTTGTGACTTTCTATCTTAATCCTATTTTCATTTTTATCCATAATAAAACCTTTTTCATAGAATATCTAATATTTTAAACTGAATCATTAGATTCATACCGAAATATTGATCAGTACTATTCCCATATGATAAAGCGGCTTCCCCCGTATTATCGTCAATTCCATCACGGTTCTGATCCACACATTTCTCCAACCAGATCAATCCGCTCTCATAATATTGCGCCTTTCCTATCAAGTTACTATATAATCCTAAGATCAACCCATCGTTTTGCTCTGTTATAGGAATTATTCTGACCACAATCGTTTCGTCGATTAAGGGATTGAGTGGATCGTAATCTTGAGTATAATCCGACGCCCACATCTGATAATCCAAGGTGACAAGATCGTATTTTTTTATTAAAATCGATGTAGGCTTTGAAAAAAATACCCCAAGAACTATTAGCCCTATAATTAATACGATTATTGAGGAAACTTTAATAATTTTTTTTGTTTTATATGGAAGGGATATTCCAAATCGTTTTTGCTTTTTTATTAGTTTTTTTTTAATTGAAGTAGATAGATTATTACTTTTAAGAAAATCATACCATAACACAGAAAATACTTTAATATAGTTAACTCGAATTTTGCCCTTTGAATTTAACTTCAAGATTCCATCAGCAATACTTTTAAATCTCTGTTGGATGCTGTTAACTTCTTTTTTATTAAAAGGAGTATCTAAGAATCCTTCTTCCATCTCTGATATTGTGATTTGTTTGTTTTTCAAAGTTGAATTTGCAATTGAACGAAGATTGTTAATTGATATTTTTAAATTGAATCCGAACCTAAGAGCTTTAATATTGGGGCCTATTTCCTCTCCCATTAAGAACCCTTCTTTATTTATGAATAATGATTTTAGATCCGCGTTATTGAAAAGCTTTAAAATTACTTGCTGCTTAGTGTTCTCAGGATTCAAAACGAACTTTTGAAATGTTTTAACTAATTTAGATTGAATCTCTGCTGGAAATTTCATCCAAACCACTCCGTTTTTCTCAAATGTAAGGGATAACGATTTATTCATAAGTCCCGCCATCGTGTTCCATTATTAACAGATAATTTCTTTGCCATTTTAAATTATTTAAAGAAAAAAGCTAGAATCACGATAAATTGGATCCTAAAGCTTTTGCTGATCTTTGCATTTCATATAGTCTTACTCTGGAGATTAAATCTTCAAGTAATCTTACATCTAGTTTTTCAATTACATCAATATCAAATTTTCTATTTATTAAAGCTGAAAGCCGATTATAAATTAAAATTAGGATTTCTTCTAGATTTGGAGTATTAAGGTAAACAAAATGCGCATTGTCTTTATCATGCCATCGTGCAGATTCTTTCTGTAAATACTTATGATCAACCATTTTGTTTAATTTCCTTCTCAAAGTTGAAATGCTTTTAGAATAGATATTTTTGTTATTTTCGTGATCTTTTAGTCTATTTAGTTCCTGGATGCAAATCTTTTTGTTTTCTATAATCGTTTCAATGACCTTAAATAATTCAAAAAATTCCATTAAAAACTTATCAAACTCTTCTAATTCCATTTTCTTACTTTGTATCTAATTTTCATATAAGTCACTTTATGCGTGCATATATAAAGAAAAATAATTTTGCAAAATTGCAAAATTGCCTAAAACCCTTTTAAAGGAAAAAATTTCGCATTTTTGCGAAAATTTATTTAAATATATAAATACCTCGAAAATTCTATTCATCTTATTTATAAAAATATATGTTACCCCAATTGCATAATTAGGTCAAAATACTATATAGATGGAAAAAATTATAATAAGCGAAGGAGGGAGAGTTCCAGATAGCAAGAATAAAGCAAGCTTTAGTTTAGATACTATTTTCTACGAAAAAAACGATTATTATTTATCAAAATTAAAGAAACTCTATATCTGCTATGAACTAACCCGTGTTAAATCAAATAGCGTTAATTCTCTCAAGTATGTGAATTTTAGGCGTTACCTAAGCAAAATAGAAAGTTGGGCAAATGATGAAGAAATTAAATTATACGATTTAAAACTTAGTGTTCGTGATTTTGATAGTATTTTACAACTCTACAACTTAAAGAAATTTAACCATGCTTTTAGCGAAAAGCAAGAAAAAGATTTAAAAAAATTCATAAACCTAAGCAAACCCTATCATGAGTACGATTTAAAGCACCATCCCCGTGATGAGAATGGTGTAAAGCTCAAAACTCAGCATCTTTGTACTTTAAGGATCAACAAAAAGGACAGGAGTTTCAACCTGGATGGGAGTTATGTTTTTAATGGTAATGAAGTATGGTCAAGTTGGAGTTTTCCTCGAAAAAGCTATAAAAAAATATTTACTCCAACTCTGAAAGCAGAATCTCCTACTTTTCCAGACCCATCACCCCGCGAGAGAAACACTTCCACTAATTTAACTAAGGTTGTATTACCCCGAAAGGTCGAACCAGTTATTAACATTTCTAGCTTATTTTTTTGCGAAAAACAAACAAACAACTCTTATGACTTATCTAAAAAAAAGAGTATTAGAAGTACTACAATCCCGTTATTACCACCAGATTTTAAATTACAAAAAGACAAGACTAATGTACCCAAAGAGCACAAGCCTGGAAACAGACCTTTTTCTTTAAAAAGTAGCATAAAATCTTTAAAAATTTCTAGTCAAAATAAGAAAATTCTCTGTTCTCTCTTGATATTATTTCATTTAGTTTTATTCCCAATGGTATTAGGTTGGAGTTACTTATCTTTAGAGAGAGGAATCTGCCCAAATCCCTCGTTTGCTCTTCTCCCACAAGAATTGAGAAGCAGAGGTAATGCTTATGATGTGACAAAGTTAGATTATATTAGCGATCCAGTTGACTTAACAGCGATTACATTTAACTCATTAATAGTTTTAAAGTTTAACCTGCCAGCAAAACAATTCCATAAACTTACATTTCATGCAGAGCTAACTCCTTTAGATTATGATGTACCTAATAAATTGAAGCCCAAAGCAAAGATATACTTAAGAGATCATGATTTCAGGTCTCAAGTCTTTACTGGTGCATTTTCAGAAAAGGAAGTGTATTTTAAAGTAGATCTTAGCTCTGTTAGGACTCCTATTCTCCCGGGTAATTACTTATTTAAAATTTTTTACATTCTACAAGAAGGAATTTCTATGGAGAAACATTCAACTTCTCTTGAGTTTACCCTTAATATTCACAAGGATAAAGTTAATTTTTATCCTCAATATTCAGAAGACCCTCGACTGTCAAATAGACGAGGAAGTATTTATTCTGTTTTTAATTCAGAAAATTTAACTTATACAAATAGTTTTGAAGCCAATGTTAAAGATTCTTTGATGAAACCAGTAGCAGGTCATGTAAAACTATATCTAGTGGATAGAGAAAAAGCAGAATATCAATTTACTAAGTTGACTGATCAAGTGATTAAAGATGACGGTATAATTTCGTATCAAAACACTACTTATATCCACTATGGTCCCTATAGTAGGGGTAAAATCGTTTTCGATGGAGATCAGAGCTTATTTTATGATACAAATACTCACATAGAAGACTGCGAAATAACTACAAATAAGTTTGTCAATACTATTCACGATGATCCTATTTATAGAGAAACTTACAACGGAACCGTCCAAGATTATTATAAAAACGAGTTTAAGACAAGAGACCATTTGTTCTACCTACACGAATGCTCTGCGTTCGAACCTCAATGGATAAAATCGCCAGGATTCAAGTTCTTTAGCGAAGCACCAGAATTCCTATATTACGATATCTTAAAAAGTTCACAGGTAACCATTGAAAGCCCATTAATTACCTATTTAGGGACACAAGCATACAACGCATATTTAGAATACAAATATCAATTATTTAGCTTCAATTCTTTAAACGACGATGTATGGGTAAATCTTACATCCCAGATGTTTCGAGATGGTGAAATTGTTCACGAGCAAATTGAATACCAAGGATATTATAACAATCAAGGGGGAAAATGGCAGATAACTGTCTTAAACCTCTCTAAGTATTTTACTGAAGGAGGACAACAATTTAAGATAAAGATTAAGGCTAACTTTATTTACAAGGCGGGATGTAGCGAAAAAATCTCCTTAAGGTTTGATTACGTTAAACTGGAAGCTTCGCATCTTTTAACTTATTTTAGAGGGTTTGATTTTTACAATGGGTTAAATGAATTTGCGGCACCTATTGAGCGTAATTCTGAAGTTTACTACTGGGATAACTCTCGTCCAATTAGGGTTGGAAGTGAAATTGTTTCGTTGAACAACTTCTCTGAGATTATTAATCCAAACGGATTTGGAATTTTCGGAATACTAGAACCTGAAAATCGAGTTTCTTCAAGTGAATTTTTAATTAATTATCGAATGAACCTAAAAGATTTAGAATTTCTGCAAGATAGTACCCTAAAGCCTTCCGACCTTAATCTTCTTGATTTAAACATTGATCTTGATACTTTTTATTATTCTGACGATCAATCAAGACCCGATGGTTCCCCAATTTTAGGCTCTTTGACATGCGAAGCGATGATAATGGTGGAGTCCAACAAAAATTTTGATTTAGTACTCTCAGATGAATTAATATTTAACGATTGGAAAAAAGATTACGAACTTAAGGATATCTATTTGAATAAAAAATGGAGTGTATTTTCGGAAGAACTACTATTTGAGATAGACGATAGTTCTTTTAAGATTAATGCATTAAACAACAATCAACTTTTTCAATTATCTAATCAAAAAAAGAAGGATCTGTTTTCAAAAGTATACGAAATATCTAATCAGAGTTACGAAGACCTCTTTATTGTTTTTAAGTTTAAACTCCAGACTTTAAATCCAATTTATACTAATTCTACCACAGGGTTAAACCTTTGGTTTAATAATATTCTGTTTGATTTCCAATGGGAAAACAGTTCAGGTTGTCAAATTCAAAATTATTCGTTAGATAAAGCCAAGGATCCTTTTATTTTCTTCGAAAAAAGAACTGCAAATGCCGATTTAAATGTCTTGTCTGATTTTGGTATTAAACTTGATCAAAGGGAGGACTTCATTGCCTTTTCCTCATTTAGCAAGGGTTATTATTTTAACGAATCGCGTGATAACTTTCAATATTTTTTGCCAGCAAACTTGTCTCAAGAACCAAACCCAAGATCAATCAGTTATCTAAATTCCACTTTTGATTGTATTGGATACCGTGATTTTAACGGAGATTTTTTGATTGATGGGCCAAACTCTATTGGAAGGTCAGGATTGATAACACCAAATTTATACTCTGAGCAGACTGGAAATTATACTCTAAGAACTATTTTAAAGATTCATCCCTTTTTTACCTTTCAAAATGGAACCGATGACACAACCATAACAAATTATCTTAAGTCAGAATCAGTTAAGATAAATTTAGAAATTTTTAACCAGTTTAACGAAAAAATCGGTAGTCCTAACAATATCGCGACAATTGCTATGAATTCGTTCGATATTGATGACTTTCTCACCTTTTCCAATAATAAGGGAGAGATATATTATATTTTGAAAGCCCCTTTAACTGTTTATTTATATCTCGATGAGATTATAACTTCAACTGATTATATTTATGCTAAGTTAATAACAGAGTTTTTGAATTCATTTTATATTATTGATAATAAATTATTTAAAAATCAATGGGGGGTCTTAGTAGATGATTTTAAATTAGAATTTATAGAAAATGGCATGGTTTTAGATGATTCTAATCAAATATTTGATAATAGAGATAGTAACTATCCCTTTATAGATGATAACCCATTTTATATTGAAGAATTCCCCTCATACATTAACAGTATGACGATTAATGGACATTTATTTGAACAAACGGTATTTTTTAACGATCGCGTTAATTTAAGTTTATCTTTAAAAAATAACGAAGAAGTAAATAGCGTAAAAATTCATATAAACAAAATTCTAGAAAATGATTTAATCATCACGGGATACTCTAAAAATCTTGAAGCTCAACAGAATTCTTATTTAACATCCAGTCGACTTACCTATTCGTTTTACGATGGATATACACTTAACGGAACGCTTTATTACGAAAATATTATTTATTGGAACGGTCAAAATATCCCACTTAAAGACCTAAATGTAATTCGTATTGAAGAAATAATTACCGAGCAAGGAGTTCCGATTCCCTTTACATTTAACTCTATTGCCCAAGAATTAACATTTGACGATCGATATAGGAGTTTTCTTAATAGCACTACTAATTTATTATTAAAAGGCGTAACCTGCGATTTAGGGTGGGAATCATCTTTTTCCTTTAATGGAGAGACTTGGGAATTAAATGATTTCAACATACTTGATTTTATTACTTCTGATCCCGAGTGGTATGAATATGTATATGGATTTCAATATCCAAATCAATCGACTAAAAATTCATTCGAATTTTGTTTTATTTTGGAATACAATAATGGAAGTACAGTATCTACTCCAAAATATTTAGGTAAATTCGACGCTTTAAAGGCGACAGGTTCTTTTGGAAAAATAATGCCAAATTCTAACGGAGAAACTAAGAGAGAATACTGGATCTTGGGTAAAAAAAGCAGTTTTGGAAATGTTATGTTCGGTACGGCTAATCCAGAACATAGAACGCTCTATTTCACGCCAGGATATATAACAGATAATCCGTACGATAATAATTTTTATGTTGAACACGAGCATCTGCTTCTACACAACATAAAGGAAGTTAAGATCTATAATAGCTCTGAAGAGTTAATAGGACGCATGGCGTTAGATAGGTCTTCCGAAATTTTTCCATATTATGCGTTAGAACTAAATCCAAACGACTTTAATGAAGGATATAATTGGATTTACGCTCGAATTATCGATAGGGCCGATAATGTACAAATTAAAGATATTAAACTTTACGTGTACAAAGAAAAGAATCATACCCTTTATCCAGCGTTTAACTTCGGAGATACAATTTTTTACGACCTAAATCGGAATTATTCAACTGATCCTCACCAATTTAACGGATTTCTGAATAACTGGAATTTAGATGTGTTAAAGAGTAATATCACTGTTAACCTTAGTTATTACAAATTTAACGAACAAATTTGGGTTCCATTAGGGACTTCAACCACGAATAATGGCGGTTTTACGGTTGATTGGTACGATGTAAACGAGACCTTTTATTCTCTCTTACCACAACAGAGAGGATATCTACCTGTTAATCTGACATATGACGAAAGACCAAATATTTATTTTTACGGTTCTTATGGAAGGTTTGATGACTCTGACATCATCTCTCCTTTTTTAATTGATGAAAGTGGGAATATTTATATTTATAGTTTTAATCATTTCACGAATCAATGGCTAATTAATAGAACAATTCAATTAGGAATATCCCTTTCTGATTTTGAAATTCGATCGCAGGATTTGAACAACGATAATAGAATAGACTTAATCTTATTTAATAAGAAAGGGGGATCAAACGAACTAAGATTATATCTTTATAACACTACTATTCACTCTTTTGAGTATAATCAAACGATCAATGTTAGCGACGATATCTCTTATCCGCAACCAATTGAAGGGCCAATAATCCGAGAGTTTTTATTTGAAACTCAAATCATAAACGATGCAAAGTTATACTTATGCATAAGTAACTCATCCAACGATGTAAATTATGTGGTAAAACTTTCATTTGATCACAAATTAAGATATATCCAAGAATCAGAAACACAACTTCCCGCTTTCTATTCTATTACAACACTATCCTTAGTAAAAGATCAATTATATATTGGAACAATTTACCCACAGAGCACTTCTAAACCTATTTCCATAATTTACACGCTAAATACCGATCTTTACAATAATTCTACTACTATTTTTGAAGAACAAATTAAAGGTATTATCGCAGATATATCGTCTTTTAAAATTAATCTAGGAGAAATTTTGGTAATAGGAGTGTCTAAAGATGAATACAACGAAGACGATGCTCTCTTCTACTATCTTGAAGATAACGGCGAAAACTGTTGGAAACATCCAGCAATGAGTTTTGAACCTAATTCGGAGTTATTTTTTAGAGAAGCTATTGATTTTAAAATTCGAGCTATAATTAATTCTAAAGAACCATATTTTGAGTCGTTAATAGTTGCTTCTAATAATGGCATTTATAAAACGACGGTTATCACAGAAATCATTGAAAAAGACGTTATTCCGCTTTACTACGATGTTAACACATTTACAGAACAAATGCTACTTAATCGTAAAGAAGATGATCAAAATATTATCTATATCCCCTTTTCTAATTCACCTGTGAAATCAATTATCAATATTTTCAAGATTCAAAAGTGCTATATACTTGGAACTTACGAGTTTGATAATATCGAAAAAGTAAGTCCAAATGCTTATTCGTTAAGTCAAGATAAAGAAGGTTTGATATGTAATTTAGAGATTTACGATTGGATTTCTAACCCTCCATCGAGTTCTAACACTTATTACACAGTGAGATATTATTACGAAGCAACATTAACAGAATCCTCCGAATACTTTTCAACTAAAAGCAGTAAAGAAGAGGTTTCTTACGATCAACCTATTACTTCTTCAAATTCTCAATTAATTGGAGATAACTTAAATTTCCAATTAAAAAACATTTACGATAATTCTTGGACCTTTAATTACGGGACTAGAGGGTTTGATTGGAATTTCCAAACCAATCCAGTAGCGAGCGGACTTCCTTTTATTTTAAGACCCGGAAAGATGGTCTCTTCAGAGATTACGCTGACTTCTCAACTTTCGGAATTAACCGAGTTTAATAATCTGCGTATGAACTACGGAACAATTGATTATAACCAATTTAATACGGTATCGACAACATCAACGCTTTCACAATTTGCAACTGGCCAGGATTTTTTAGATCCCAATTCCTACCAATCTATTTATGAAAATTCTTATATTAATTCTGTTTGGGTTGAGGATCTAACATTATCCTCGTCTATCGATTTCAGAACTGATTTGGGTCTTGAAGATTATTCTTCTATTCTTTCTATAGGAGATGTATATAATATTCCTAATACATTAGCCTATAAACCTGAAATTATTGAAGATCGAATAATTCACAATTCTCAATATTATGGAGGCACGGGAACAGTTTCTAAAAAAACTGCTTTAACCTTACAAGACTATTATTTTCTCGTAGGGAATCAATATAGTCTAACCTCTTCTAACATTATTCTTGATATTTCCTTTAAAGTCGACCATAGTGATGATTCTGACAGCATAAAATCAATATTTCTTTCCACAGCATTCGCTCAAAAAGCAATTGGCACTGATTCACCAAAAAAAATTCAAATTGCGTTAAAAACTGAAGGGGGTTACGAGTATTTTACACATGAGGAACCAGACACACCTGGAATTTTCAATTATTTTTACGCTTTAAATGATGGTAATAATAGGATAAAGACGTATAATTACGGTGAATCGATTTATTCAGAAATTATTAATCAAAAATTCTATAAGTTATCAAACAACCCTGCTAAAGCAAGTTTCTTAAACCCTACATCAAATTATATCTCAGAAGGTGTTTTTAAAAAGGGGAATAATAATATTTTCTCGTTTTATGGTAAGAGCGGATCGTTAATAGAAGAACATGTTTATGATTATAATTATTTACGCTTAAATACTGGAACTTTAACAGATAATTTTGTTCAAGATGGAATCATAACATTTCGAGTATCTTTAGAAGGATATGGTTCTCCAATTACCCTAAACGAATTAATAATGCGTCAATTTCAGTGTCTTCTTTTTACAGATAAAGATAATTTGAATAATCCACAGTGGAATACAAGGGGTTATGCAAATACGGAAAGAGGAGGGAATCATGGTTTAGAGGTGCGCTCTGGGGGTATCTATTTAAACGATAAAAAAGAACCGTATCCAGAAAAAGTTAATGTTGATCAAAACTCCAAATACCGAATGTCAATAACCTATTATAAAGACCAAAATTCTGCAAATTCCTTTACAATAAATATTGGAACTTCGGAAGATATTTATATTGATACTTCTCAATTGGACGAAGGAATACATACTATTGAAATTTCCTATGAAAAGCAGAATTCATTAGATATATGGGATTTTTTTATTGATGGAATTAAACAGATAGGGTTTTCCCTTTCTGGAGTGACTTCTCTTTATCCTATTATTACTGTTGAAAATGGTTTTATTGAAATTTTAGAAGTAAAAAATCAAATTTTTAATAAAGTCAATTTTTCAGATCCTGCCAGTTGGGCTGAAAATTATAACGATTCTGAAATTATAGATTATTCTGGAGTGGGAGAAGCGATGAATGACATTACTTTTTCTAGTAATTCGCTGAATAGGGAAATAATTTATTGTTTTAACGAAAATCTTCACGACATTGATACTATGTTTGAAGACCTCCTCTTATGGACAGATTTAGAGTTTAATTCTCAGAATACAGTTATTAACGGGCAATTCGAACCTAAATTTGAACTAGTCAACTGGAACGACCCTGTATCTTCCTACTCTGTCAATTACTACGCCCAATCAGTATTAAACGCAAACGAGCTAGTAATTGATGGTACTCCTCGTCCGATTGGATATAATGGCTATTCCGCGCCATATTGCTCAAAGTATAACGATAATCTGTGGACTCGAGAAGGTCTTGGGTGGTTCTTTACGAATACATTATGGATGAGGTTCGATTTTCCCGCATTTACTAATAAAATTTATATTGCTGATATTGATTTTGATTACGAGTTTCGTTCAATTAGTGATGTTGACATAACCCACAAAGATGTTGCGATTAATTTTTTTGATGCGTGGGTACCCCCGACCTATAAAATGAGTATTAACTTTCCTAATGGATGGAAAAGTGGATATGATCCTTACCTTCACGAAAATCATCAATATAAAATCGCTCCGTTGCCCCTTTATGATTACCAAGATGGATATAACTATGGTTCGTATGGTTCAGTTTTTCCCTATACAGATTCTTTACAAATGAATTTAGTTCAAGTGACAAGTAAAATGGATTTTGGGTTAACTACAATTTGGAAATGGTTGGATGTTGATTCTCTTGTTTTCAAAGTTAAAATGTCCTCCCAACCAGTTACTTTTAAAGATCAGATTTATAATATCAATTACGACGTACCAGTTAACCAACTTAATGATTTCTATGTTTTGAAACAAGACCATACAAAATTAAAGATTAATAATGGTCCTAATTATAATAAAACTGGGCAATCGTTAAGACAAATTGTCAACTCTTTTGAAGAAGTAATTCAAACTAACGCTTTTGGAAAAAACACGTTAAATTTTGGAATTAAATCTAACATTGCATATCCTAAATTTATAAAAAATAGCGATACAATTACATCAATCAACAAAATTAACGATTTCAGAATTGTACCTAAATTAAACAAAGAAGAGGGTAAGGGGAAACGATATACATCTTATCCCTACCAAACTTCCTGGTATCATCAACAAGAATTTGTTTCAGCTCTCCCGTTTAATTTAGAGTTTTCAAATCTTGCCCCTCAAGATTTAACTGACCTTTCAGAGATAAAGTTTGAGTGCGAATTTAATGTTTCCACAATAAATTTCAATAAATGGTCTTGGAGACCTCATTTAAAGATTTACGACGCTTTTAGCGATAAATGGCGCCCGTATAAGGGAATTATTGAAATGGGGGGAAAAATAATATGGGATTATCAGAATGATTATTTACCGTATGATGAGTACGACTCAGTTCAATTAAATCACCCTCAAGATCGTTATTTTGAAAAAATAGGTCTAAATAACGATATGTCCATCTTCGAATTTACTCTAACAAGAGATTTATATCCTAACTTTGAAGATTTACTTCAATTTTCAGGAAATTCTGCTTATTTATCACTACTAGGAGAAATTTACGTTATTCCTGGAGTTCCAGACGGTAATCAATGGGATATTGACTATGAAGATTACTCTAATAATTTTCAAAGAAAAGAAATTTATTCGCAATTATCAATAAAAAATGCTTTTTACAGAGCGTTTAGAACAACTGAAATATTTAAAAAGGATTTGCAAAATTCAAACGATCTTTACGATGAAAAGCCGTTTGAAAAGCCTGCGACTAATGTTCTGGATTTAAATCTTTTATTAGGAATAAATACTGTTAACGATATAGCTTCTATTCACACGGTTTTTGGAATTAAGAAGGACCCTACCATTGTAGTTCCATTAAAGAGCCATTTATGGGATTTTGATAGAACTCAAGGACATATACTATTATCATTTGAAGTTCTAATGAATTATGATTATTTTAACTTTACAATGGAGTCTTGGACTGACTTTGTATCGCTTGGTGAAAGAAATTATGAGCCAAATAAATCACTTTTTGAAAATATAGTACTTATAGAAAAAGTTGTAGGAGTAAAACAAGATGGATCGATTGAGTGGTTTACTAAGAATTTTGAAAGCGGTCTCTTGTCGTACACAGATGAGGAACCTTATTTTATTAGTTTAACTAACGAAGGAGCGATCGATTACATTAATTTTGCTTCTAGTATTAATATATCCGTCTTTGAAAAAATTCGAGGAGTCGTTTATGGTATTGGAAGTTACGGTAGCGAGCGTTATAATAAGAGCGTTCAATTAGTTCATAACAATTCGCTTAGATTTCCCTTTAACTTGAATATAACAGATGATATTGAACTACTTAATTTAACGCTTGATCTCACTCTGAGCTCTGGTATTATCAGCGACGAAAGTATTAACAACATCTTGGCTTCCAGTAGTTATGAAGTGTCAATTAATTTTTATAATCTACTTGATGAATCAATAGATCCTCTATCTCGTGAAAAAGAACTCGTCGGTACTCTGAATCTTGGAGATTTTTCTTTGATAAATCTTTCCACTTATGGATACCAGGTATTAAACATATCAAAACTTGATTTACTTGGCGATATATTAAATCAAGAGCGTCTTTATGAAGCTCTTTGCTCCAAAAATATATTACTCTTAGAAATAACATCAAAATTTAAGGGGGAGCATCAAGGTAGGTGGTTAGATGGAGATTTTGCTTTTGAAGTATTTGAAGCGTTAATAAACACAAGGACGAACACTAAAAATGTTGAAAACAGCGATTCATTCGTTATTAGTCCTGAATTTGTGTTTAATTACTCGATTTCTGATTCGAATACGATTCAAGCAATTTTATTTGAAATGAATTATTCAGAAATACCACAAGTTGGGACGTGGGCTTATGCTATAGAATCCAGTACCAATTTATGCAATCTTGCTAATTTACAATCCTATAAAAGCCCAGATACTTTAAAAATTCAATTTTATCATCCAACTCAAGAAAAATGGATGTCAATTGATTATGTTTGTTCCGATCTAAGCGATAACGATCCTCATACTTTTTCCTACTTTATAGATACGCTTGATTTTTTTCAATTTGATTGCCTTAACGATAATATCACTGAATACCGACTCGAAATCAGGTTCATTTTAGAGGATAATTTTGGTGAAAATTACGATTTCATTCGAGGGGTTCTTAGTATAGAAGCCTTCAAAGTGAATATTTATTATAAATCCGGAAGTAATATTGATATTCTTCATCCTGAATTAAGTTTTTCTGTAGATATATCAGATTTAGTCAATGATAAACGCAATTACATAGAAGAAGTAAAAATTATTCCTAAACTTGATTTTGGTGTGTATATTAAGGACTATCTCAATGAACTGAAAATGAATGAAGTTTTTCACAATACCGCTATTTATTCAGAGATAGTTCAACTCTTCATTTATGATGTTTATAATAATAGAATTGCGATAACAAGTAAGGATTTTATAATTAGTTTAAACCACGACCCTGAAAGTTATCTCTACAATTTTATAAAATGTAGAGAGGGAAAATACTTCATTGATGTGGCAATAGATTATATATGGAGGTTGAAAGGGTTTAATTCCAACTTTAATTACTCAATCGTAGATGTCTGCGCCTATATTAAGTTATCCAATCTTCACGTTCAGGCAAAAATTGCTTTAATCAAAAAGGAAATTATATCTCCACACGACATCGGATTGAACAACGGTTTATTTTCCGGGGATATTACAAACAATAGTACAATCGATGTTGGATTTATAGGAGGTTTTCTAGAGAAGAAAGATAATAATGAGAGGGTCTACTTCAAATATTCGTTCAGTTATCTCTTTGACGCTAACGATAATAACAATTTTGGGACCGATGATCCTCGAATAAAATTTGTTGAATTTGTTTCAGATGTAAAATTTACTACAAATATATTTTCTAATTTTTTATTTGACGATCCTATTCCTCCTTTCGAGTACATAATTCTGGGAGATAAGAAAATTGTCAATCTTACTACGAATGGTAATGTAGATAAAGCATATTTATACCTATCAAATCCCCGATTAATGATTGGAGAATTTACAAAAATTAAAGGGAATTCTAACAAATTTGTTTATAATTGGACAAATATATCGAATTTTTTAAGCCCGTATTATCAATCTGGCGACGATTTAATAATCGTAATTGAACTTTTCGATTCGTTAAGAGGACTTAACGATTCTATTAGCTATAAGTGTTTGCTAGATTTCCAAGCCCCTGAATTAAATATCTTAATGGGTAATGGAAGTACCGATTATTCTTCGACGAAATTTGCGTCCCCGTGGACGGAGTTTAGTATTGAATGCGTTGATAATAATAATAAAATTTCTAATATTATGTATCAAATAACAATCTTTAACGAATCTGACAATTTACTATTTCAATCTGATTTTAACTCTTTAGAGCGAACTAACGGTGCTTTGTATGATATAGGAATACCGTTAGAAGGTTATGGAAGTTCTGAACAATGGTATTACATAATCCAATTTAAAGCAACAGATGCCGCAGGTAATGTTGCTTTTAAGTCCTCTTACTTCAATAATACGAGCAAAATTTTGGTATCGGACAAAATTTCAGTAATTTTCGAAGATAATGAGGTAGATGTAAATAAATTGTATTCTAATACCGCCGATTCTTTAAATTTCACTTTAGTCGATGTGGAAGGAAATGAGATTAAAAACAGACCCGTAGATGTTAAATCCGGCGATTATTTCCTTCCGAGGACTTATTGGAACGAGATTTCTCGGTCTTACAATCTCGTATTTGGCGATCTTTCAGACTTAATACTTCGTACTAAAAATTTCTTTGATGGGGCTATTTCTGCTAACTTTCCAATTGACAACGAATTAAATTGGGAGACAAAAAGAGATAATTATTATGTTTTTACAAAACATGCGTCTCAAAAATACCCCCTCGTATTGGAGTATCAGTTGCAACCCCATAGTTTCGAACTGTTCCCTAAGGGAATTTTCATCAAAATTCTTATCCCAAATCTCTACTCGACTCATAGTACTATTAATAATTTAAAGATCGAGTTTAGAGACGATAAAAATAACGTATTTACGTTTCATATGGATTATCTTGATTTCGATAGATATTTTCAAGAAGTAGATTTGTACAAGAAATTCGTTCCGGGTTTAGGAGAGCTACTTGAAATCCCTCTCTACATAGAATTTGCCAAATTAGGAGCTTCCAATCTCCAATCTCTATTTAACCTTTCTCGAATTAACACAATATCCTTCGGTATTTATGACGCTCCAATATGGCCAGGAAATATGGTATCAGACTCACTTGGTAATGGTTTTATCAACGTTAATTACCCATTTCAAAACTTTGGAATTTCAGAGATGTCTTATTACCATATTCTTTCTGATAATTCTAATTTCTCAGCACATATTGGTGATTTACATTATAATTATACAATAGATCCAGTGCCTATTTCGATCGACAAATTAGACACCGTTATTACAGAGCTAGAAGTGTACAATGAAGAGTCAGAGTTATCAACCACTCAATTAAACACTATCAGATTTGCTGATAGTATTGATGTGCTTTTTAGAATAAATGACATGGTTCAGCCTTTTCCTCTCGATGACATGTCAAGTCCTATGATGGGATTGTACGATGTGTTATCTGACACTTTATTAGGGGTTTCTTTATTGGATTGGGATAATTCTTTGCAAAAATACCATTGTAAATTTACAATTGCAGAGGATATTAGAGAATATGGCTTTGAGGATTATCGCTTGCAGTTAAAGTTTTTTCCCACAGAAATAGAAGATATCACCAGTTCTACCGAGACTTTTAGTATCGATCTCATTTCACAATCGTTGTCAAAAATTTGCTTATGGAACGATCGAGAAGTATTTATCAACGATGAGTACAAATTTGACTTAGCTACGAAATTTAACGTGAAATATGGTGATGATCTTACTCTAAAAGGATACCTTCTGGATAATTCTTCTTATTATCGGAAAAGAGAAATTATTCAACACAAAGCAACTGATCCTATTGGAGCTCAAAAAATATGCGAATACTCAATTGACCTTCAAGGTCTCGTTGGAGATTCTGATTTTATTGATAAGAATAATTTTAAAGTAGAATATATTGCCAGAAATAATTTTAATAGTATTAAAACGCTTTTCGAAGTTAAAAATGGGATAATTAATGACGCACTTCAATCAGAATGTATTGAGAAAGCATGGATTGAATATTACGATTATTATCAGAGAAATTATCCAAATCGATTCGTATTAAAAATTCAATGGTCTAGCAAAGAAGAAGACTTAATTCCGTACGACACTGATTTGCTCTTAACTTATAAAGTAAACCAAGGGAAAAAAATATTCTCTGTAGTTTTTGGAAACGAAAATGATGTCTTTACTCCTATTGAATTCAGGACCTTTAATTACGACGCATACGAATGGTCGAGTCAAACAATAAATATAAATATGGTTAAAAATCTTGTTTTAGAATTCTTAGACAAGGATGGATTATGGAAGCCAATCACAAATGTCCCGATTAAACCTACTGGTGATTTTGAACTTCATTTATCTATAGGTCAAAACGGACTCCAACTTCCGTTCGCGCAAGAGATGATAATGAGGTTAACTTACCTTCCAACTTATCTAATTAACGCCGAAAATGATGGAGAAATAGTAGATTATAGCGACTATAATTGCGTTTATAATCCAACACACAGCGTTTTTGAACCATTTACTTTAAATATAGAAGGTAAAGAAAGTTTTATTAAATATCAAACAACAGAATTTTATAAATCCGTTGATCGATGGGCTTCAATACCTTCTCGTAAATACGTAACTACAACTCATCCTGACGAAAAACTTCGCGAAGGCGAGTCGTATACTTTGCTTGATCTTCACAGAACGATTACTGATAGCAGTACTTTTCAATTTAGGTTAGAAAACGAGTTTGGAGGGGCCATAGTTAACCAGTTAGTTTTTATGGAGATCGGATTTAAACCAAAAGCGGGAATTAATTACAAAATAATCGATTGGAAAACTGGAATGGGAGAATTTCTTGATTCTGAATCTCCAGGGACCGCTTTTTTTAACGAACAAGGTCAAAAGATTTGTCAAGGTCCGGGAATCGAACATATTTTCTCTCGCATGTTTAATCGACCTGAAGTATGGGAGTATAAAGATCCCTCTACTAAGGAAATAAAAAAATATTGTTCGTATTATTACGATTATAGCGTTTCAGATTCAAATGGACTCGTTAGTTTTAATGTAAGTTTTGACGAGGACTTTATTGGAGACCACAATAGAATCTTTTCAGAAGCACTCTATAGTTCAGGAAGCGTATCGTTGGACGAGTTAGAAGATTATCGCTTGTATATAAGGGTCTTTCATACGCCCATATATAACATCAACGATATGGCAATTCCAAATGATACTGAATTATTATGTTCAAAGGAGAATAATGTTTTTAATCGCATTAGAGTATCGGAGTTGGAAAATTACGATCTTTCTCAAACTCACATATATGCAGGAAGTTACGCTGAAGGCTTTATAACGCTTTATCCTGAAAACCTATTACTAGGCGTTCCAGATTTACTTATATATCAGATTGGTAGTAAACTAAACAACACTTTCTCGTTCGAAGTAGAGGTAGTAGAAGCTGATGTTATCCCCGATATAAAACTCATGACTATTGAAAAACTTATTCAATCCCTCACTACTGATCAACTAATTCCCGAAATAACTTCTGAATTTAATAATTCTAATGTCAGGGGTTTAATACGCGGAATGCCGCTTGTTGCTACTATTACTGACTACCAAGGCAGAAGCCCATTTTTAGAAGGGAATCCCCAATTCATTGCTTATATTGATGATAACGGAATCGCAACTTTTGCCAATATTAGCGATTACTATCTTCGACAACTCGATCCCGGGGTTTATCGAGTAAATATCTACGCACAAGGACGCACATACACTAAGCAATCGTATAGATATTGTTCACTTGAAGTAAGATCATCCAATTTCTGTAAATTTGGCAAACCTACTATAGAACTTGATTTATTAGACTGGTATAGTGCTGGTTGGGGAGGAGCTTCTGTTGGAAATGAGTATTATTATTATGAAGACATTTATCCACGGCTAAGCGGGTATTTAGCCACTACACATAGCGATCTGGGAGTAAACGATTACGTACAGTTCAAAGTTTTTGCTCAATCAAGAGACATAGGGACCAGTAACGCTTGGAGCGAGTGGTTTGAAATAGGAGATGGCGATATAATGATTTCGTCTCTTGTTCTCGATGGACTGTATTACTTTGAATATCCTCTTGGATTTGATGGGGTAATGTTAATGGGTAAAGAAGTGCGTTTAAACATTACTGCTGATGCCACATTTAATCAAACAGGCATGATTTCTGATAATCGCGAGCAAAATCTGTATATATTGAATTTAACAATCTCTGCTTCAACCATACGCAACGATTCTATACTGCTATATGAATATCACGATTCTGATTTAGGTCTAGTTTGGATTGGGCAACCTTATGGAAGCAAAAAATATGGAATAGGACGGAATTTCAACTACATTCCCGAACAGAGGATATATGGTCTTGAATTTGATGATATCCTATTGAATTTAAATGGGGTTAAAAATGTTGAGATCGTTGAAGTTAAGGGACAATTTCATTATAAAGATAAATATTTAGAACCAATATATGAATATTCGATTCGAAACGATGGTAAAGCAATTGAAATCCACGATGCTGTAGAACTTGATGAGGACTCAGAACTTGTAATTTCTTATGCTATAAAATTAGAAGCTGGTAAAGTAAAGGAGTGGACTTTTTCTGAAAGTAAAGGATTTGTCAAATCTCAAGTAATTTCTAATCCGATTTCCCTTGATCGTGATGCTTACTTAGGCACATTTTACTCTAGATTCAACGAACTTAATTGGATTAACAACAACAAAATCGTAATTTTGAATAGAACCTTTCAAAGTATTAATAATAACGATTTTAAAATATATTCTGTAACAGATATAGATGGGACTAATATTTTTGATGAGCTTGTCTCCCAAGAAATAGAAGATGGAAGAATTAAGTTAATATTCGATTCAAAACAAAATCAACACATTCGCGTAGAATATGGCGTTGCCTCGTATAAGTTAGACAGGGGTTATCAGCTTAGTGGTAGCTCTTTTTCCGACGCCGTTAGAAAATTGTCTCCCCTTCACAATTCCAATAAACTGTTAGATTATTCGTCGGGAACTCTAGAAGACCTTTCTTTGTTAGATATCCCAAGAGATTCAGCAGATCCATTTGAGAGCGGTTCTCCCAAAATAATAGTTCCCCTTTCTAAAAATAATATTACTGCTATGTCTTTTAACTATCTTTCACTATTTTATGACACTAAATTATCGGGAAATTTCTTTTTAGACGATTGCGTGCTTTCTAAAGATGTTAATGCGTTCAAACCGGTAATAGTTAATTTTATAATTACAACTGAGGACGGAGAATCGTTTTTTGACTATGTAAGACTTGATCCAAGCGAAAGAAAGAATAGTTACCCCTTCGAGATTAACCTGCAACCTATTTATGCTCTTACTGGTTATACAACTATCGATATTGATATAGAAATCGCAAGTTATGGGGACAATCCTAATATTATTCCATACATCATTTTCGATACATTTGAATTGACTGCTAACGATATTATCCTAGAAACAATCTCTAAACCGCAAACTGATTCAGAAAGCAACACAATCTTTGAAAATATAATCAATCTACCAAATTACGTTCATATTTTCTCAGATAGACTCAGCGACGCGTATGGTACTTTAGATAACGCTTGGTTAACATTAGCTGCAGAGGGGTTTAACGATTATGGGCAATTGGTCAGACTATATCGAGATTCTACTGATAATTTACAATTTGAGGTTCAGGAAAACAACGAATATTATTTCAAATCTTTGGCAGAAAACGACCGAAGATTGGTTGATCCTATAGGATTTCACCTAAATGCGTACGACCTTGAACTCCCAGAATACCTCCAGGGAGAGATTAATTTGTACGCGGGTAAAGGAAAACACCCCTATGGAGAAATATATGAAGAGGATAAACAATTTATCATGGATTGGAGTTATGGCGATTTTACCGTGGATTTTAACGAATTCGATGCTAATCAATACAAATATTTTCTTTCAGAGCTACCCCTCACGAGTCAAGAGCTATTTGTTGAAAGTCAATTGTATCTACACCACAGAATTAATATTAGCGATTCGCAAAATGTTATAACCAGCGATTTACCCATAGGAGTAGAATTCGCTGTTGTAATTCCTGAATCTACTGATAGATTAGACTCGATTGACATAGAATTCATAGATAGAATTGCCAAGCCTTGGACCTGGTGCGAATCGTGGCAGGGGTATTCGCTCACTGCTACTGATTTCTTTAGCTATAACCCCTCTGAAGCAAGAAGTTATCCATCTTCGTTCGTGAAGCTAGATTCAGAGACCGAATACGAATTAATCGTGAATAGCGATGGTCAGTATCAAGTTAACTTCCTGACTTCAATAAGTAATGTAATAAATGCCCTAAGTAGCGATCTCATTCAAATTGATTTCCACATAAATCACATCTTTTCTCAACTAGATTACGATATATTGGAAGAAATAAACACTTATAATTCAAAATTAATGTGGAAATATCCAAACGATGGATTTGACAATTGGAAACTATTTTCCTACCATCCTGATTTAACTAGAACAACCACTTTTAATGTTTCTTTTTTCCATATAAGCGAATACGCACAGATGGAAGATTGGAAGTCTTCGTTTACTGAGGATTTTACCTTTTTTCCATTCGAGTACAATTTCACCGAATTTACTTTTAGTAAATTCGAAGGGCAATATTACGAAGTTACTCTAAACCTAAGTCATGGGGGAGATTTCGAATACATTCAAGAAACTGGAAGTTGGGATCTTATAAAACCTTTTAGTTTGAACATTCAAACTCACTCTGGAGAGCGTTTTGTCGAGGAAAACTTCATTATTGATTGGAGACACGACAATGCATATCCCGATCAACCCATTTTCACCTTCAAATTACGGGACTTCTCGTTTGAGAGAATGGGCATCGTGGAAGACACTAAGGTTTTAGTGACTTATTCTTACCCGAAAGAAACGTATAGTTATTACACATTAAAAGAAGAAATTCTGTATGGAGATTTGTATTCTTTTATAGTTAGAGATTCTGAAGGTAATCTGATTCAAAACGAAGAAGTAATAGCATCCATTAAAGGCAATAATATAACATTTACTGAAAATATTAAAAATTTCTTAGATATTGGAGAGAAATTTACGGTTCATTTCGAAGCGAAAAGTCAAGGCGGATTGCTCGAAACTAAGCATGTATTCGTAGAAGTTCAACCGTGGGAGATGAAGTTCTACAATAAAATTTATCCATTTTCAGGCTGTTCTATTATCGCACCCTTGTATTACAATTTAAGTTCGCAATATCAATACCAACTAGCGTTAAATTATCGGTTGCTTGAAAAGAGCGCTCTTGAAAATAATACTGAGTTACATAACAAATACCAACATTATCACGAATTCCAAATAGATCTCAC
>JAUWBH010000121.1 GCA_030605085.1 Promethearchaeota archaeon
ATAGGTATTTAAAACAGACTCAATACATTTTAGGAGTTTATCACTTACATTCCAATTAATTGTACAAATGGTAACATCTACATAATTTACTTTTTCATTAATTGTCATTATTTTTTCTTCACATGGGGATTATTTAATTTAGGAATATTTTAGAATAATATCGATTCCAATGACAAAAACTTCATTTTTCTCTTAGATTTGAGATATCTCGTCATAATAAATCCATAAATATCTTCAGAGTAAAATTTTTCTGAGTAAAAACCTGTTTGTTTTTTGATTCCAACATCAAAAACCAACGAGTCTCCTAAAACAACTATTCTCAATGAATTTTTCACCTTTTCTTCTGCTTGTATTATAAATAATTAATAGTTTTGAATTACTTCTATCCATTGTTTAGAAACTCTTTTAATATTATGATTTTTTTTAACATAATCGTAAGAATTATTAGAGTATTGGGCAAATAACTCTTTGTTTGTTAAGATTTGATATAGATAATCATTCATTTTATTAAAATCACCTTTACAGTTAAAACCACAGTGATTATTTGTTAAAAAATTATCAGGATCGACATTTAAAGCAATAACAAGCGTTTTATTTTTTAAAGTTTGAATGTAAGTATTGGGAAAACCTTCTTGGGGTAATGATGTATTGATAAAGACCTTAGAATTGTAGAAGTAATCATCAATCTCTTTAAAAGGGACGGTTTGTATAAATTTAAGATTACAAACTTCATCTGCTTTTTTCCTTAATTCTTCCCAATACTTCTTATCAAAACTCGTTATACATATCATAATAAAAGATTCATCAGGAAAATCTTTCGCTAAAGTTATAAAAATTTCTGCTTGTTTCAAAGGAACTGCTCTCCCAACCCACAAAATATCCTTTTTTTTGATGTTATTAATCTCTTGGATTTCATAACCAGTTTTTATTACTGTAATATTTGGGATTTTTCTTTGTTTCCATCTTTCTAATAATTTAATCTGTTTTTGCTTTTGGGCAACAATAAAATCCATTCTATTCAAGGCATATTGATAAAAATGATTAATGATTCCTATTTTCCTATTCTTTCTAACATCGTCATCAGTCGCAATTGAAAAGATAAATTTCTTGTCAAAATATCTGCAATAAAAAGCACAAATTGCCGTTTCTATACCCCCTCCTCTTTGGATAACTATATCTGGAGCAATTTTAATTAAAGTTAAAAATAGTTTAATATAATATTTTAAAAGTACACGCTTCTTGTTTTCAAGGGGGAGTGAAATATAAACTTTAATATTGTCGAAATAGGTAATTTTAGTTTTGTTTATATGAAAATCCCCGGCAATTACATTAACATTAATATTACTTTTTTTCGAAAATTCTTTGGAGAGAAGATATAATTGAACATCAGCTCCACCAAATGGAACTTTGCATTTGTTATTAAATAATGAATATATAGATGGTGCAACAAAACAAACTTTGATTTCTCTTTCTTTTCTCATAGTAAATATACAAACAATATGTAAAAGTGAATATTTATAAAAGTTGCATTTTCGCTAAAAGTAATAAATAATATATTTTATTATTTATAAAAAATGAAAAAAAAGGGAAGGAGTCCCAAATTGGAGAGAAAAATAATTTACTTTCTTTACAAAGACAATCACCCTGCTTTTAAGACTCTATATAATAATCCCCCAAAAAATATCAAATTTTTATTTAATGAAAGAGATACAGCAAATAATTTTGATGTTGTTGATAATAAAGATGATAAGATTGACAGAAAAAGTATCACAATTCCAATTTTTATAAAAAAAATATTGTTTAATCTTAAATTTCTTTATAAAAAATTTTCTAACATATTAAATCTCCCGATTGTAGTCCCAGTTTTACCGTCTAATAAATTCCGTTATGATTATATTCTTAGTTTTCCATTAGTTTTATCTAATAAAAAGTTTATAAGTTATGTGGATTATTTAGCGATATTTGTGAATTTTAAAGATAGAAAATTAAGATCCCGAATTTGTTTAAGCATCATCAGAAGATTCTTGCTAAGTAATAGATGTAAATATGTCTTTAACTGGAGTAAATCTTCAAAAAAGATGTTGATTGAAGTCTTAAAAATTCCCGAAAAGAAGCAATATAAATTTAAAACTATTTATCCTTCGATTGAATCAAAAGATTCTAATAAAAAAAATAAGCAAAAATTAATTAATCTACTATTTATTTCGAGTATTGCTAAATTTGACAAAGATTTTAACTTTTATATGAAAGGAGGCAAATTAGTCCTACAAGCTTACGAAAAGTTGAAAGCACGGTATGATAACATACATTTAAAATATATTGGACATATCCCGAAGGAATATCGAGAACGGTTCGAAAAGATTTCTGGTATAAATTTTTATCAAAGAGTCCCTTATGAACAAATTTTAGAGATGTATAGATGTTCAGATATCTTTCTGTTTCCAACATATGGGGATATATTTGGATTTGCTTTCATAGAAGCTATGTCTTTTGGATTACCAATTATTGCGATAAATAATAATTTTGCCGCTACAGAACTGGTAATAAATAATAAAACTGGTTTTCTTATTGAGACTTCTCAAAAGTTTTTGATGTTTCCGTTTTCTAAATATTGTCCAGAATGGGTTTATAAATTTATATATATTGATAATTTAAAGAAGGAAGATGATTTTATTGGATTAAATAATTTAATCGAAAAACTTGAATTATTAATTCAAAACAAAGAATTAAGAGAAGAATTTGGGAGAAACGGAAGAGAACGATTAGTTAGTGGAGATTTATCAATTGAAAACAGAAATAATAAATTATTTAAATTGTTTCAAGATAAATGAAATAAAATAATAGAAATTTACTTACAGAAAACGATGAGTGGAATCTGTGGTTTTAATTTTGAAAATAAGCCTTTATTAAAACAAATGTGTGATTTGATTACTCATCGAGGGCCTGATAGTGAAGGTTATTTTACAGATTCTGACATTTCTATTGGAATAAGAAGATTGTCTATTATTGATTTAAGTACTCGAAATCAACCGATACATAATGAGAATGAGGATATATGGATAATATGTGATGGTGAAATTTATAATTCCATAAATTTAAAAAACCAATTAGAAGATAATGGTCATAAATTTTATACTGATTTTAGCTCAGAAATAATTATTCATGCTTATGAGGAATGGGGAGTAGAAAGTATAAGTAGATTTAGAGGAGCTTTTAGTTTTTGTATATATGATTCAAAGCAACATTTCATTCTCTTAGCGAGAGATCATATAGGGATAAAGCCTCTTTATTATTATTTTAATGATGGTATATTTATTTTTGGTTCCGAAATTAAATGCATTTTAGTTCATAACATAAAAAAGGCAGTCAATAGAAAAGCATTTAATCATTATCTTTCCTTAAGATATGTACCTTTTGAAGATACGCTATTTAAAAATATCAAAAAAGTACCCTCCTCAAATTATTTAATATTTGACTTAAAAACTAAAAAATTAAAGAATTACAAATATTGGAATTTCAAGTTTCATATTAATAGAAACAAGACTGAAGAGCAACTAGCTAAGGAATTAAAAAATTTAATCGTTGAGAGCATCAAAATTCGTTTAATAGATAAAATTCCCGTTGGTGCCCTTTTGTCTGGGGGTCTTGACTCCTCTGCGGTTGTTGGGATATTAAGTCAGTTAGTAGATCAGCCGATAAAAACATATTCTATAAGCTTTAAAGAAGGCGCTTCTGTAAACGAAACAAAATTTGCGAGATTAGTATCAGAACAAAATAACACTGAACACACAGAATTAATTGTAAAATTTGATTTTGTTAAAGACATTCCAAGGATTTCATGGCATAACGATGATTTATTTGCTGATGCCGCTATTATTCCTGTTTATTTAATGGGAAAAAAAATTAAACAGAAATTAAATTTAGTTTTTACTGGAGATGGGGCAGACGAAATATTTGCGGGTTATTCAATTTATTATCAGTCAATGGAATTAAAATATACCAAATTATTGCCGAAACAATTTTTTAATAATTTAATGAAATTCTATAATTATATTCCTTCTTTTAGACTTAGATTGGCTCTTTCTTATCATCATCAATCTAAAACAAAAGAGGATCGTTATTTTCGAACACTTTTACAGATGCCAGATGTAGAAAAATCTAAAATTTTTCCATTTAAAGCCAGTAATACGAAAGAATTAGTAAAAAGTAAAATTAATAAGAATTTAGATTTTATAAATCAATATATTAATTGGGATTTAAAATATCAGCTCCCTAGTCAATATAACATTAAAGCTGACAGAGCATTTTCTGCAACATCTTTAACTGGAAGAATTCCTTTTTTAGATAAAAATGTTGTTACTTGGTCGTTAACAATACCCTCTGAATTAAAACTAAAGAATAATATCGAAAAATATATTCTTCGATTAGCTATGAAAGAATTTGTACCTCCCGAGATTCTAAAAAGAAAAAAGCAAGGGTTTGGGGCACCAATAAACTCTTGGTTAATCACGGGGTTAAAAAACTTCTCTGGAGAACTCCTAGAAAAATTAGAGAAAAGATCTCTACTAATTAACCCCTCTTATGTTAAGAAAACTCGGAAAAATCGATTAAAAAGATCATATCAAAAAATAACTTGGAATTTAATGATGTTTGAATTATGGTACGAAACTTTTATAGAAAATGATGGTTTAAAACCAATTAAATTTTAAACTAATAAAGTCAATAATGATTAATTATTATCTAAAAGCCATTCATAAACCTTATAATGCTGTTCAGCAGTCTTTTTTATATCATGATTTTTAATTGCATATCTTCTACACCTTTTTCCCATTTCTTTTAATTTTGATGGATTTTCAATGAAATCTTTAATTTCATTAATCAAACTGATAATATCTCCTTTTGCATGGTATCCAAGGTTATTTTTACAAACATCGCAATCAGGATCTACATCTAAACTAACAACCGGCGTTTCATGCAACCACGCTTGGATAAATGTGTTATGAAATCCTTTAACGGTAGAGGTATTTACAAATAAGGAAGCGCTTTCGTAATAATAATTGTCTTTTCCAGTCGGTACCCCTGGAATGAACGAGAAATTTTTTTGTTCGTTTGAAAATTTAATAATCTCCTTTTTTTTATAATTTCCAGGACCAATTAATAAAAATTTAGCATTTAACTCTCCCAATTCTTTAGCTATGCGTAAAAATAGTTCGGGTCTTTTATAGTTAATAAGTCTTGAAACCCATAGGATTGTGGGGGTGTCATCTTTTTTAAATGGTTCTTTTGGAACGGGATGACCAGATTTAATAACAACTGAATTAATGGAATAATTTTGATATAAAGCTCTTTTCATATCATCTGTTAATGTTATAACAATATCTGCCTTCTTAATACTATAATCATAAAATTTTTGCATTAATTTACTAATTGGATGGCTTCCAGGAATACAATCGTAAATACTTGATGCTGTAAAAACAAACTTTTTTTTTTTAATAATCTTAGCAAAAAAACTCCAAATGCCAATAATTGTTACAGATCCGCGTAAATGAAATATATCATAATTAAAATTACGAAAATACTTATAAAATAATGTTAAATCGTTTAAATTAATGAAATAATATAATTTTTCCCTAATTTTAAGAGGATTATAATTAATTCTATAACCTAGAGTATGAATTTTAACTCCATTAATAATTTCGAGTTTTTTTTGGTTTTCGAAATATTTACGAGTATAATAATGAAAATCCACATTTTTTTTTTGTAATTCACTCGCTATTAACATCATTTGCCTTTCTGCTCCCCCAGCTCCATACTTTGGGTGTTGACTAAAGCGAGTACATACTTTCATATTTTTTCCTTTGATGAGTTAAAAAACAATATAAATTAAGATTAGATATGTAAAAATGCTATATATTAAGAAATCTAAGTTCTTGTTTTTAAATATTATGAAAAAAAGGTTAAAACAGAGGTGCTTCTAATTATTGGCTGTAAAAATATCTGATCACTTAAGTTTAAATAACAAAAAATAATTTAACTTATTCAAAACATAAAAGGGTCGTTGAATTAGTTTTTATTTATATTTTATTTGAATATTTTAAATTCGGTGATTAAGATACATCTTTGTATATTTGGATATAATACTCACGAGAATGAGCAGAGAAATTTACCCTTTTCGGGTCCCGAAAGCGCAATTTTAGAGATCTTACCCGCTTACGAAAGGATAAAGAATTTAGAGCTCTCGATAGTATTGAAGTATTCGGAATACGTACCAATGTCAAATAAGATAAAAATTTACTTAATTCATAAATTTAAAAATAGCAAATTAAATACAATTTATTTTTTCATTAAATCCTTTTTTAAAATTGCAAAAATACATAAGAAAAAACCTATAGATGTTATAACTATTCATTCCTTTCACTATAACTTAATCCCCCCTTTATTTATTCAGATTTTGTTCAAAATTCCAATTTTGATAAAAATGCCAATGGATTTTGTAACGGCGTATAGAGAAGAATCGCATTTCATAATTTCAAAACTATTTTTTTATGGTTGGATGAAATTTTTTACAAAATTTATAATTTATAGAAAAAAAATATACATTCAAGCGATAAACGAGAAAATCTATGAAGATCTATGTGCTTTGAATTTTTCTAAAGAAGATATATTAAAATTACCTAATGGAATTTCTAGTAAAAACTATTTGGAATTAAAAAAGCTTGTTAGTAAAGAAACTCATTTTGGATATGCCGGTAGATTAATAAAAAATAAAAATATAAGATTTTTGTTAAAAACCTTCTCAAAATATAAGGTGAAATATCCCAAAGATAAGTTATTTATTTACGGAAAAGGTTCTGAAGAAGAATATATTACAAAATTTATAGCAGATAATAACCTAGAGAAAAATATAGTATTTTCTGGTTTTGAAAAGGATAAAACTATAATATATGCTAACATAGATGTTTTAATTCATCCCTCCTTAGGGGAAGGCAGTCCAAACAC
This sequence comes from Promethearchaeota archaeon, assembly GCA_030605085.1. Next base: position 7,000 of record JAUWBH010000121.1, read on the forward strand.
GATCTTGGAAGCAATGTGTACAGACACCTTTGTAATTGCTTCAAATGTTTATGGTAATCGAGATTTGATAGAACATGGTAAAACAGGCTTATTGTTCAATCCTTATCGAAAAGAAGATCTGTTAAAACAATTAATGTATTATAGAGAAAATAAAGCTAATATACAACAGATTATAAGCAATGCAAAAAGGGAGATTTTAACTAATTACGATACAGATGTAATCGCAAATAGAATATATAGCTTTTTAAAATTAAAATTATCTATAATTCGATAAATATTTTTGAATGTTAGAACAAGCCAAATTTATTATTTACATTTTTTTATATTGATATGGTAAATAAAAAATAAGTGAAGAATTAAAAGTGATATGCCAAAATTCCATTTAAACTACAAAAAGCTTCATTTTTATATTTCATTTTTCTAAAAATCTTTATTTTTCTTAAAATGCTGGCTTAATGCAAAAAAATAGTTTTACGAGAATATTCAAGCCTAATTTTTCAATTTTTTCACGACTTAAAGATTTTAAGAAGGAGTCTACTCTTTTTACATCAAATCCCGTTTTTTCAAGACGCTCAATAAAATCTCGTCCATAGATTCTTACATGATCTTCTTGACCAAATAATTGTTCTCGAATTCGAGGGCTTGTAACGTTTTTATTTTCGTAAGTTTTTTCTCGTTTTAGATCTATAGGGATATTAATAAGGCACCATCCTTCAGGCTTTAAAACTCTAAAGAGTTCTTTCATGGCTTTTCTATCGTCTACGATGTGTTCTAGTACTTGATTACATAGAATTACATCGAAGGTATTATCTTGAAATAAAATGTTTGTAATGTCCATTTGAACCATTGCTTCAGATGAGTCTAAATCAGCTGATACGTAGTTAAGATTAGTCATCTTTTTAAAACGATTCTGAAGGCAATATTCGGGGGCAAAATGTAGCACTTTTAAATTATTTGAAAAAATGTCAGTCTTATATTTAAAATAGAGCCATATTTCACGATGGCGATCTAAAGAATCGTCTTTAGGACAGGCTATATTTGATTCCTTACTAAATGGTAAGAATTTTCGATAATAAGTGTTACATATTGGACAGAAATAACTTTTACCTAAAAAAAATAGATATCTTACGTTAAAATAGAGATGTCTTAATCTATAATGAATCTTTTTAGGGAATACTTTCTCGGTAATTGACCATATTTTTAAGATAGTGATGAATATAAACATATCTTCTTTTATTGAAATTTTATTTTCTAAGTCTTTTTGTCATAAATTTAACTTTTTTTTTGATTTGAGTTTGATTCGAATTATTTTTTTAAATTATTTCTTCATAAACTTTATTGGTTCTCTCGGTAATTTTTTCCCACGTATAATTTTGGAGCACATTCTCGTAGGCTTCTAAGCCGATCTTTCTTTCAAGCTCGTCATCAGTCAGTATTTTCACAATTCCGTTTTTTAGATCGGTAAGATCGTCAACTTTAGTTAATATCCCTGTCTTACCATTCTTTATTATTTCCGCTGCGGGACCTCGATTTGGAGAGATTATTGGAGTTTTTGCTGCGCCTGCTTCTATTAGTGGAATTCCAAAACTGTCAGAATTAGTTATAGGAAAAAGTATTACATTTGCTGCTTGGTAAGCCCCCAGTATTTCCTCTCTTGATGGGTGAGTAACAAAAACCACTTGTTCAATTAAGTTTAAATCCTTGGCGAGTTTCTTTAAATCGTTTTCGTATTCCTTATCGTAGCTTTCGCCGACAAGCCATAACTTAACGCCCTTAAATTCTTTTAAAACGCCGGGCATAACTTTAATAAGGTGTGCTAAATCCCGATAATCTCTAAGCAGTCGACCCACATACAGGATCATTTTACTCTCAACTCTAAACTTTTTTATAAAATTATCGCGGTAAGTTAAGTTTGTAAAGTTTTCGATGTTTACACCTGCGGGGATTACTCTAATTTTGCTTTCTGGGATTCCATTTTTTACGGTCCAAAATTTCTCGTATTTGGAGTGGACAATAACTCGGTCAACGGTATTGATGAAGAACTTCTTGAGAAAAACATCGTGATATTTAATTCGATTTGCTTCTTTTTTTTTGTTTACTAACCAGTTGAACAGTGTGATGTTCCGAGTCGTTCCTTGAGCTGTAAATACGAACGGTTTTTTCTTTAATTTCGAAAACAGCGTTGCCATGTCGGTCTGGAAGGTCCTGAACGAGCAGGAATGGATGAGGTCGTAATCGTATTTTAAAAAGCCCTTAGGGAGTTTTGGAGTTATGAGGTAATGCGATTGTCCGAGTCGATATCGAATCGGATATCTATGGACTTTTATCCCGTCCATTACTTCAAACTTCGGCAATTCTTTAGAAATAATATCGTTATTTAGGATGTTAGTTGTTAAGACTCTTACATCGTATCCGAGAGCTGCTTGAATTTTCGAGATGTTGAACGATTGAATTACTGGTCCGCCATATCCATAAGCGGGAGCGAAAAATGGGATTACTTTAAGAACTTTGAGCATGTTAATCTTACATCAAATTTTTGTAGTAGCATTAATAATTATTAGATTTAGAAAGATTTTATAAATATATTGAAAAAAATGAGGATAATCATTTATACAAATTTTTTAACAATTTCACAAGATTTTTAATAATGTTTTTACCCGCAAATATGAAATCTAATATTTTGCTAGGAACTATGGGGAGAATATTATCTATAGTTTTAAGGTTTTTAACTAATTTCTATAAGACATATAAAAACTAATGATGTTTATGAAAAATTAATCTAAATTCCGTTAAATCTTATTTAATAAGTAATATCTTAGATTCAATTTATGTAATAGACATCTTGTTCAAAATTTCGATGTTAAAAAGTGTGAGATGTTATTCTGTATAGTTACCCGATTCTATAACCATTTCTGGAAGTTGAGGTGAAAATTCCTTAAGGTTCGCAATTAAATTTGTTGATTCTTCAGGATCAACTGCGTAAAAAGAAACCGTATCTGAACCACACGCAACATTATCTATAATTGTCCATTCTCCAATTTTAATCCATTGTGACGGAATATGTCTATTAAACCAGCTATCATAGATAATGGCAATTTTACAATTTTTATCTTTCGTTAAATCAAATATTGTTTCATCAGTAAAATTTCCTTTTAATATAGCAGCTACAATATCTAAAGTACCTAATCCCATTAAGTCTATGCATTCAACATCAGCAAGATAATTTATTGCCCCAATATCATTCGCAGCTACAACTTCGTTATTGTAATATTTATTAAGAAATAAACCCATTTGGTATTGCTGCTCGTATATATTATTAGTAGATTTAATAGTTAATATAAGAGCACCGCTCCTAATTATATATGGTAAAAGAATAAACATAATAAATAATATTATTGAAACTTTTTGGAATATAACTTCAATACTAAAATCCTCTTTTATTTCTAAAAGATGTTTTTTTATGTTTAATTTTTGAGGAATATAATTTTTTGTTGAAAAAATTATGGCAAACAAGCCTAATGCAACTATATATGCATCATATCTTGAGAGGATACTAGATTGGGCGAATATTACATGAAAAAGTGTTATAGATATAAAAATAATACTCATAATAGTAGAATCTTTCCAAACTTCTTTTTTTTTAAAGCATTGAGAATAGAGAATTAATGAAACACCAATAAGAAAAAGTAAAATATGGGGGCACTCCAGCAGTTTATTAGTAGTTGAGACACTAAAATCATATATCATGTTAAATATGGAACCAGAATTAAAACTAAGGGCATTTGTTTTTAGAATAAGCGAATTGGGAAAAAAGTACCATCCATTTATGGTTGAGATTAACCCATAAATAAGTATTGGAAGAAATCCGAACCCTCCTATAAGTATGGAATAAATAATTTTTTTTCGGAGCAAAAATAAAACTGAAACTGTTAGTACGAGAAACATTCCTTCGAAACGAATTAAAGCAACTAGTGGTACTAATATTAATAGATATATTCTCTCAGAAGAAAATATCTTTTTTTCGTTAAATTCTTCTGAAAGTAATTTAGAAGCGTAATACACAAAAATAATTGTAAGAAAAATCTGAATCGTATGTTCCATCCCACTGAAAACAATGTGGGGTAAAGGAATAAAAAATATGATAAAAATTAAGCATAAGAAAATGGCATAAGAAGGAAAATTGTTGTTTTTTAAAATAAAATAAATTAGATATATCAATAAATGTGCAAACACGAGATTTAATATAAGCGGAGTAATTTCATTCACTCCAAAGATTAAATATATAAATGAGAGCAACAATGAATATAATAAAGATGATGATGATGAAGTAAATCCAGAGCTATTGATCCCCCAGACACCTTCTTGAACAAAATTTTTAGCAATTGCCATGTGTATATAAACATCGTCTAAAATATAGATTAGATGTCCTTGATTTAATAATAACGATTGGGTAATGAGATAGGCTAATATTCCCCAAAATATTCCCAGAATTGTAAAAAGTTCCCACTTTTTTTTATAATGTTCACTTTCTATTTACCCTTATAGATTTTTAAGATTAATTTACTCTTTTTTCTTATCTTCTATTTCACTATATAAAAACGCAAAAATGAATGGAATAATAGCGATACTGACATAATCTCCAATTATGCTATAAAAAATTCCAAAAAGGTAGAAGAACAGAAAAATCAAATAACAAAATGTCATAATTAATAATAAGTGCAATTTATTGTCTAATTTTATTAATCCAAGCAGTAGAGAGAATAAAACGATAAAAATTGTTATTATTATTGAATTTGTAGCTCCAAAAGTCAAAAATGTGTTTAAAAGATATAGAATAAAATATCCTATAGGATGAATAGAGTCGTAGGGGCGCCATTCTGTAAATTTACTTGAATTGATACCCATTGGGCATACATTTAAGAAATAATTAACATCTTGGAGCATAAATGGTAAAATCCATGCTAAGCAGATGCAAATAGATAATACTCCTAAAAACAGTGAATTTTTCAACCCATAATTCTTTAGAATATAAAAAAATACTACTATTCCTATTAGCCAGATATATGTCCTCATAGCTAAAAGACAACCAAATGCAATAACAAATATGATAATTTTTTTATCAATTTTTTTTGGCTTGTTAGGAATAATTGCTAAATATTTTAGAATTTTTTTCTGTTCCGGGAGTTTGTCAGGAAGTAAAAGTAAGATCATACATAAAATTAATCCTGAATTTAGCGCATCACTGTTTATTGCGGTCTCTAAAAGAAACCAGTCAGATAATATAATAAAAGATATAATTGGAAGAATTAGATTACTTTTTTCGCTATCTACATAATTATAGAATAATACGACACAAAAAAGACATAAAATAATAATGTTCATAAAGAATGTATGATCCCCGGTTAAGAGATAAATGGGGAGATATAAAATGAAAGTAAATGGAAGTGATAATATAACATTCCCTAAATCCGTTTTAGCATAGTATGGAAACTCACCTCTTAATATTGCTTCAATTCCAACTCTGATGGCGGAGTCTCTATCAGATGTAGGGTAATATTCCAAAGGCTTTCCAAGAAAAATAATTAGAAAAACACCTAATCCTATTAAAATTCCGAAATATATAATTCTCCATCGTATTCCGAGCAAAAATAGAATCCCGAGACCAAATATAAAAACTATTGCGGTAAAAATATATGCAAAAATGTTATGACTCGATTCTCCAATGATTAAACTGGATATCGTGCTTGGGATACTTATTATTGACATTGTAAATGGAATACAAATTAAAATATATTCCATGGGGGTGATATCCCTAAAGAGAGCTTTATATTTAGTATTTTCAGAAAGATTTTTGATAGATTTCAATTTAGACCCATTATTGCTTTTTTCCTAAACCATATCAATATCCAATGACGGATTGTTTTTATTGCCCTTATGCCGATTTATCAATTTAATAATTAAGCGCAGATTTCTTTTTATTAGAAGATCAAATATCTTATTTTTAAATATATTGATATTGAAGAAAAAAATGAGATAATTAAAATGTGAGAATGATAAAATGTATCAAAAAAGAAAGCAAAAAAGCGAGATACAGAAAGTTTATATTCGTTTTAGCACAAAATTGAAGAGATTTAAGCAGGTTTTAAACAATTTGTTATTTCTTGATTTTCCCATTAAGGCAGTGTCTAACACGTGCGATAGTTTATCAATCGGCAGAAGTTTGGCTTCTTTTTTGGACTTTTCTCTGATGATTCTTAAGGTTTTTAATCTACAGAGCAGTTCGTAATACATCCTTACTCTCAGTCTAAATTTTTTAGTGATGATGGATTGAAAGATTAAGATAATCTCTGAGAGGATAAAGAAGGGCAATAATTTTTTCAGGTTATCGATATTTTTAGCGACAGTAATGTATCTATTGCGTTCAAGCAGGTAATACTGGGTATCACACATTGTTTTTTCTTCTTTTTGATGGATTAGATAGGGTTCATTTGTGGTGAATAATTTAATGTTGTTTCTTAGCAGTCTCATGGAGAAGTCGGTATCTTCGTAATACATGAATAGTGAGCTATCAAATCCCCCTAATTCTAAAAATACTTGCTTTTTTATGAATAGTGTCCCTCCCGAGCATCTTTGAGTTTGTTTAACAATTTTATAATCGGGTAATTGTTCCCCTAGTTCAGGCGTGTATGAAAATCCAAGAACGTGGTTTTTGGCTCCAAAATAGTCGATTTCCTTTCCGGGGCCACTTAGAATTAAAGCGGGAGAGAGCGCAATTTCGTGTTTGTGGTTATAATTATAGTAAATTGGGATTAATTTTTGAAAGAAGTCGGATGGGAAAATTACGTCTTGGTTGGTAATAAAGACGAAGTCGCTTTTAGCGTGTTCAACGCCAATGTTACAGGCTTTTGCGTATCCTAAATTGCTGGATTCCTTGATAAGATTAATATTTAAAGAATTTTTAAAAGATTCTATGATTTTTACGCTTGAATCATGTGAATTGTTGTCGATAATGATTAGTTCGATATTTTCAGATTTTTTTAAGTTCTTGATGGAATCAAGATTTCGTTCGAGAAACGCTTCTCCATTGTAAGATGGGAAAATGATTGATACTTTAGGCTTGCTTTTAGCCATTTTTTCAGGTTTAATTAGGTTCAGAGCTTCGCTTGAGAGCAAGGATTTAGTAGAAGATTTATTGATTATTGTAGACTTAATTAAATTGAAAGAGTCGTTTAGGATCGTTGATTTGGAGCTACTTTGTAGACCTTCTTTTATATTACTTAGAAGTCTTCGCGATAGGAATTTAATTATGTCAAATCTTTTTAGGCTATAAACCAGAATGCTCGAGAGAATTGATTTGAATAGATTTAGTAATTGAACTTTAGAGCTTCCGTATTTTCTTTGGTATAAATTAATCGGAATTTCGGCTATTTTTAGATTACTATGTGCTGCTTTAAATAATGATTCCGTACATAGTCCAAAATTAGTTTGTTTTACATCTTGAAATATCTTCAGGCTTTTTCTACTGAAAGCTCGAAATCCGCTTTGGTTATTTCCAATTTCTTGGCGAAATAAAAGCCATAAGCATTTATTAATGCAGAATTCGCCAATACGAGTGGATAGTGGGACCTTATAATCGCATTTACCTAGATATCTCGAACCGACAATTATATCCGCTTTATTATTAATAATTGGGCTAATTAGATTAGGAATTTCTTCAGGCTCATGTTGACCGTCTGAATCCATCGTGACTATGACATCCCCCGTGGTATGTTTAAAACCGGTTAAAAGAGCTGCGCCATACCCTTGGTTGTTTTTATGTTCTATTAATTTTATAGGATTTTTAATCTCGTGGCTAACTTCTTTAACATATTTTACACTATTATCGGTAGAACCATCGTCAACGACAACAATTTCAGATCGATAGTGGTTCGGAATTCTCCGTAATACGTTTTTTATAGAATTTTCTTCGTTATAAAGTGGAATTACCACGGAAATTAATGGGAAAACAGAGTTAATTGAATTTGTGCCTCTACCATCATCTTGTGGAAATTGACGATTAGTGTCTTCTTCTTCAATATTTGTTCTTTTTTTTTGTAAAATTAGGTAATTCATATTATGTTTTTACTTAAGAAGTTGACATTTGTACATTTTCCTACGCAAAAAATTAGTAAAGTGTTAATATTTAAACTTTTGTCTAAAAAAAGTGTTTTTAGTGACAATAATTCTAATTTTTGATAAAAAAGATAGGATATTATGAAAATGAAAAAAAAATATAATAAGAAGTAATTTTTTATTCGATATGGCAGATTTACAGATTCTTTTGTTTTTTCATGTGCTGTAAGCCCTCATCTAAATTGTAAATTTTTAATTCAGCGCCGATTATTCCTTTTAGTTTAGTAATGTCCAAGCCAGCATTTTTGGGGCGTAGAGCTAATTGTTTTAGCGACTCAATCCGCTCAATTAAACGGTCGTTGTAGTTAAATGTTTCGGCGCATTTTAGTGCCATTTCGTATCTGTTTAAGGCACAATCTCCGGCAGTGTGATATATGCCAGTCACATTCTTTTCTATTAATTTTAACAGGATTTCTGCCAAATTTCTCACAAATGTTGGGGAATTGATTTGATCAGAAACGATTGAAATTGGTTTATTTTGTTGTAAATTGTCTAAAATCCAGGTGATGAAGTTAAGTTTTAGGGTATTCCATCCATATAGGACTGCGGTTCTACAAATTAGATAATCGATTTCAGAGTTCGATAAAAGCAGTTCTGTATTGTATTTTGTTTTCCCGTAATGATTAAGAGGGTTTGGAGCGTCATTTTCACGGTAAAGCTCTTCGGTTTTAGTTCCATCAAAAACAAAGTCTGTGGACATAAAGATTAATTTAGCATCGATCTTCTCGCATGCTTTAATTACATTTTTGGCTCCATCTATATTCACTTTTGTAGCAAGATTTTTATTTATTTCACACTGATCTACGTTTGTCATTGCTGCGGTTAAAATGAGGATATCGGGAGAGATTTTTAAAACTTTATCCATTGTATCCTGAGATTTTATTATATCAATCTGATAAAAAGGGACCTCTTTCTCAATATTTGTGTTATTCAAACTGGCAGCGACGAAATTAAATTTTTGCTTGTAATGTTCATTATCTCCCCGAAAACGAAGTAGATTTGTCCCTAAAAAGCCGTTAGCCCCTATAATTAAGATTTTTCTTGAATTTTTATCTACTTCTGTATTGTTTTTCATAATAAATAAGATAATCTTTATTTAGTACGTTTTTCAACCATTTGTTATTATCTAAATACCATTGAATTGTCATTTTTAAGCCTTTTTCAAATTTGATTTCTGGTTTCCAATTTAGTTCCCTACTAATTTTGTCGTGGTTTATTGCGTATCTTAAATCGTGGCCAGGGCGATCTTTCACGAAGGTTATTAGAGATTCTGGTTTATCTACTACTTTTAATATTTGTTTAACTAGTTCTAAATTGTTTAATTCAGAATCTCCGCCAATATTGTAAGTTTCTCCAGCTTTTCCTTTGAGTAGTACTTTCAGTATTGCAGAACAATGGTCTTTAACATGGATCCAATCCCGAACATTCGTACCATCCCCGTATACGGGAAGATTCTTTCCATTTAGGGCGTTATTAATCATCAAGGGGATTAATTTTTCGGGAAACTGGTATGGTCCGTAATTATTAGAGCACCTGGTAATATTTACCGGGAGTCCAAAAGTCTTATAGTAAGACCTAATTAGAAGATCGGCAGATGCCTTGCTTGCGGAGTAGGGGCTATTTGGAGTTAGGCGCGAAGTTTCCTTAAACGGGGGGTCTTTCAAATTGAGCGAGCCATATACTTCGTCGGTAGAGATTTGTAGGAATTTTTTTATATGATTTTTTTTAGCCACGTTCAGTAAAGTCTGAGTTCCGATAACATTAGTTTTAACGAATATATTTGGGTTGTTGATGGAGCGATCGACATGCGATTCAGCTGCGAAATTAACGATATACTCTATGCGTTCTTTGACGGCTATTTCGTCAATTAAATCAAAATCACATATGTCTGCTTTATAGAAAGCGTATTTATTAGGAGAGAGTTGTTCAAGATCTTTTAAATTTTCTGGATTTCCAGCGTAAGTTAATTTATCTATGTTTACAATTTTAAAATCTTAGTTTAGATTAAGGAGAGATCTAACGAAATTGCTTCCAATGAAGCCCATTCCACCAGTAACTAAAATACTTGTCATATCGATTCAAGACCAAAAAAAGTTTTGATGTTTATTTATTTGTTTATTTAACCATTTTTAATTTCCCAATTATAATCGATTTGGTCAGTATCGTAAGGTAGGCGATACTCATCTGGCTTAGAGTAGTTGTATAATTCAGTAGGACAATTCAAAACCATAATCTGTTTGTTTCCCGTTGCTTTAAAGCCGTGCCATATGTTAGGAGGAATCGTTACTAGCAGAGGTTTTTTTTCGCCAAAAAAGATTTCATTTATTCTTTTGTGAGAGGTGGATTCTTTTCTGGTATCACATAAAACTAATTTAGCGTTGCCAGATATACATACCAAATTATCAGTTTGGACTTTATGCATGTGCCAGGCTTTAACTACGTTCGGAAACGCAATGGTAATATATGCTTGGCCAAATTTTTGAAATATTTGCCAATCTGATCTGAAGCATTCTTGTAGGTAACCTCTCTCGTCTATGATGGGGTTTAATTCTTTAACCACAATACCTTCTATTAGTTCCATGATAATTATTTCTCTACTTGTCCTTTTACTTCTTCTTATCCTTTTTCTTTTACTTATCTTTATATTTTTCTTTTACTTTACGATTTCTTTTACTTTTCTTAAATTAAGAGAATTTCTATCTGAGAACCGACCTACCATTTTTGGAATGCAAGAATTCAGCTGATTTAAATAATGTTTTAAACGTCCCTGCGTCCGACCAAAATCCGGTCATTATTTTGGATTGTACTTTTCCATTTTTGATGTAATAATTGTTAACATCTGTTATTTCTAGCTCATTCCGATCTGA
>JAUWBH010000194.1 GCA_030605085.1 Promethearchaeota archaeon
CTTGATTGGCTCAATTGGGACTTAAGTCAAATATCGATACCTGTGGTTTTTGAAATTTTGACCTATATTCCATTGATCTTACTTTTCGTTTATCTGACATTTAAATTTTCTCGCAAGCAAAAGATTCCTAAGGATATATAACAATCCTTTATTACTTGGTATAGCCACTTCATATGAAGGTGGCCCTTTATTGTGATATATCTTATTAATTGTGCATTCAAACAGAGGAATTTCTTGTAATTCCAATTTTTCCCCTGATTCAAGTGTCCAGTAAGGTCTAAAAATTTCTAAATTGATAAGAACCATGTTCCCTTTCTTTTCCTTTATTGCGAAAAGATATTGGTCTACATTTCTATGGTAGATATAAACTTCACTTGCCTCTACGCTTTTTTGGCAACGCCTTAAGGTTCGTCTAAGACTTAAGAGTAAGCCTAAGTATATTATTCACCTATTTACGTAAAAAATGCTACGAAAATCGCCTTGAAGAAAACCTTTTGTAAAACTTTAAGCAAATGTCCGGACATAATTAAAGAAAAAACTATTTATAAATCATTAATTCATTAATAAATAATTGAACAGTTATGAAAAATGTAATAAAAAATGCGAGAAATATTACAACTACTATGAGAATTCTTTTCGAGAAATTTATATTGATTAAAGATTCATTTTTATTGCGCAAAAATTTAGGGATAAAGAATCCAGTCTTTTTATAATACTCCAAATATATTTCTTTATATCTTCTCACTAATCTCCATTCCTCATAATATGAATAAAGGCAAATAATAAAAGTAAAAAATATCCAAGATGCAATTTCACCCATTCGAATTCCAATGTCTCTGAATCCAGGAATATATAGAACAAATGGGAGAAACATAAAGATAATTCCTAGATTTTGTGGATGCCGTATATATTTATATATCCCTGTTTGAATTAATGTATCCCCTTATATCTTTTTTTTCACCATCGTAATTAAACCAGTTAAAAATAATCCTAATCCGAAACAAAATATTAACATTTCAATTGAAATTATAATGGGAATTAATAATGGATTTATTAAAAAATAAGCCCAAGTCCAATGGGCATAACTATATCCGATTAATTTCCAAGAGAAATAAAAATCAATCCCAATTATCAAAGCCATTGGAGCAAGAATACCACCTATTACCGGTAAATATACAAATATTGAAGCAATTCCAATTGTTATTTTTTTTAATACAGTCTTTAATATTTCAATTGTCATATAGAAAAAAAAAAGATTTAGAAATTTAAATTTTAGCACTTATGGAAGTGTAGCGTATTGGTTACCATAAATTAACGACTACTGTAAGTATTTTAAACCTTCTTTTCCGCACTCGTAGGCTTCTTTGCGCCTCCCTAACTCAAATAACAAAGTGCTTTTCACGCTCCAGATACGCCTATCGTAAGGGTTGAGTTTAAACGCTTTAGTAAGGAGCTCTAAAGCTTTTTCGGGGATATGTTTATCTAAATAATCTAACGCTTCAAAAAACAATTTTTCCGCTTTTTTCTCCACCTTCTTCGACACGGAACCCTTTTCTTCGGGAATATCGAGCGCCATTAACTCCCCGTTCTGATCTTTTACTATAACGCGTTTGCACGTTGGGCACCTAACACCTTCCAGTTTAAAGTTTCTAATCGTATTCTTGCAGTTAGGACACCACATACCGGCTGTCTTAGACTCTCCAGGGGTAACTTCCGCCGAACCAACTACGCTTTTTCTGTTTACGTCTATGTAGTCGGGAGAGCCTTGTTCCTCGAACTTTTTTAGCAAAGCTTCCGAAGTGTCGGTTATAGCAAAATCCATTTCTTCTTTGTAAAGAGGTAAGAGTTGTAAAAAGATTATGTTTTTCGAATCGTCGATTTTTAACTCGCAGAACTCGGGTGGAAGCGAAAGAACAGGCAAAGTAAAAAGGAACCCGCAAAAATTGGTGTTAGGAGCGTAAGGATGCGGGGGATCTCCATTTCCAAATGTGTGCATGTCAAAAAACCATTGCTGATTCTCGTGAATGTATCGCATTAAATGCATTAGTTCCCCTATAGGCCAAAAGAAATCGTCTATTTTTAACTCTTTAAGCGGTAAGGGCCAATCTTTAGGAAGCCTAATTAACAATTCGGAATACTTTAAAGCTCTCATAGGACCTGGAGGGTGCATAGGTAAAACGCTCAACCCAGTCGTCACTAACGCGCCACCCTTACGATCGTGAGTTTCGGGAATAATGTGAACGCTCAGAGGGGCTAACTCAAACGCTTGGTTGTGTATCGATTTCTCTATTTTCCCGACATATTTTTCTATGTGTTGAATTAAAACCTCGTTGTCTTTTTTAAGAAGTTCCATAGACCGCGGTTTCGATCGTTTTCCTTCTATTTCTGCCGTTCTTCTCCGCATTTCGCCTTCAAATTCGCGTTTAGTAACCTTTCCGTACTTGTATTGCTTTATCAATTCTATGTTGTTTATTAACCTCTTCGCGATAGCTTTTGCTTTTTCGGGATCAATTCTTCGCGCGTTAACAATTTCAATGTACGAACTTAACGCTACAGCGCACGAATTACTTAGGTCAAAGGCTTCGGTGTTCTTATCTTCAATCCTGTCGTAAGAAACTATTTGCATCCAATTTCTATATTTATACTTTACGAACTCGATAAGAGCGTTTTCAACGCATTCAACGCTTAATAACTTCTTGTTTTGAGGGTCGTCTTTCAATTCGGGGTAAAGAAAGTAAGCCCTGATAGGCACTTCGCAATTCTTTTCGCTTTTGCTTTCTTTTACTTCGAAAACGTCGAAATCTCTCTCGTCTCCATAGACTCTAAGCGCGTTGAACCTTCTCTCTAAGTTTGGGATTTGGTCTTTTAAATTTTGTGTGTTGTTTAACGTCATTTTATCTTTTGGTAAGATTTTTTTATGTAATTTTATTGTATATGAGATAATTTAAATCTAGCTATTTTATACTTTTAAATAAAAAATTAAAGGAAAAGAAAAAAAAAGAGTTTTATAGTTGATTCCCGCAATATTTGCAGAAACTTCCCACGGAATCGTTCGCCTTACCGCAAGCTATACAATACCGCAGGTCGTCCGATCCAGCAAGCAGTAATTGTTGTTTGTTGGAACTACTCTGAGCAACTGAGACGGTCTTTATCGACGAGACTCGAATTGGAGAGACAATTTCAGCTCTGTGGCGTCTAAAATATCGCTTTAAACTTCCATTATTAACCAACAAATCAATCACGGGAAGGAAGTACGATAGACCGAGGTAAATGTTGTAGTGGTAAACTGTGTAGGAAGACCCAAACGAGCAAAAATAGCATTTCATTTAAGAAATTTATTAAAGATGAAATCCAAATTAATTATGAAAAATATTAAAAATGCTGAATATTTTATGAAGTTTAGACCCTTTGAGACTTGGATATATTTTATAGAGAAATATAATAGTCAAGGATATATAGGAATAGAATTATGGAAAAAAATAAGTGAGAGTGTTATGATAACAAATATTCTTTATAGTAATTATTTAGGTATTGAATAATCTTAAAATAATAATAATTAAAATGAAAGTAAGAATTATAGAAAAAGAAATAAATGGAGAATTCTGTTTAGGATTTGAATATCTAACAAGATGGGATTATTTTGATATTATAGCAGAAATTTTTGAAAATGATGTTATAGTCGAGATTATTCAAAAAGTTGAAATTTTTTATTTAGTTAAGCCTAAATCTTTATATTTATCAGAAATTTCTTTTAATTCTTCAAGTTTCTTCTTAAATTCATCGGGTTTTGTTAAATCAAATTCCTTTAATACATTTCCAATCATATTTCCAAAAAGATTCTGAAAAATGTCAACCCCCATCTTATTCTGTGCTAACTGTAACTTACTTTCTTCTATATCTTTCTGACTTCTATACTTTATTATATCCAAGATTAAGTGTACTATTGTAACTCCCATTGTAATCAAAATTGAAATTAGTGCTATGATTTCTATCATATTTATATTATAATTGAATGAATTTTTAAATTGAATTATTACTTTTTTAATAAATCTAATACACCGAAGGAATTTCGCTTAAAGGTATATTTAATAAAAACTTCAATCCTGTAATATCAACCTTAACTAGAAATAATCGTGAATATTTACTCAAAGTAAATTAAATGAGTTTCCGATTCTAATTTGTACGATCACGAGTATAAATACGCTTTCACTTAGTAATAATTCTAATGATATAATTCCTGATTGTATTGGAAATTTGAATAATTTAAAAAATATAGATTTAACCAGAAATAGAATAAAAACACTTCCAACCTCAATTTTTCAAATACAGTACAGTACTGCATTTTCACAATACGAGTCTGGAATGGTAGAAATCCCCATTAATTATTTAATTTTTCTCTTTAAAGGTTATTAAGATTCTCTAGTCTTTTATATTCCAGATTTAAATTGTTTTAAGAGCTATTTCCTTCATCGTTTTTATACCATATTGATAAAGAAAGACTCTCAAACCATCTTTAGAATTGATTATCCCTAATATTAATTCTTTTGAATAACTATACTTCGGATGATTTAATAAAAAATTCATAGCTTTATTATCAAAATGACTAGCATTAGCTTTCCCCGTTGGATGTGTATGCCATTCTCCAATGTAATCAATAGAATTATCTTTTTTTATGATTTCTTGATACTCTTCATAAATATTTTTTGTCTGTCTTATTGTAGAACTTCCTGTACCAAATTGATTTACACTATCTTGAACAATTTTTTTAATTTCAAATTTAGAAGCATCATAACATCCTAAAAAAATACCACATTCTTCAATTTTAGATCTCTTGGATATTTTTAGGAGGTCAGTATGTAGAGATTTTGAAATAATAGCAATTCTTTTAATTTTCTTCATTTGACATCCCTTCTTGATGCTTCTCTAATTAAACGATTTAATTCATTTCTCTCTTTACTAATAGGGGTAACCATTCGCCTGCCTGATTCAGAACAAGTGAGACAAGATTCTTCTCTTTCAATTGGTAGAGAAAAGGGTCCAAATGACATAATAGTATCTTCTTTTTTTTCTCTATTATCCCAATAATAATAATTGGCTTTTAATTCGGGATAATACTTGTTAAAATGTTTTGAATCACGCATTAATACTTGTAATGCTAAACGAGTGGCAAATAATCCTATAAAATCAATATCAATGCTGATTCCAGGGATTCCAGGAGAATTATATGGTTCCCTTCCAGGAATTCTCCAACGAGGATCTTTTTCCGTTTTCTTTGGATTATAAACTAATCCTTTTTCATTTCGTATTAGAAAACATTCGTAACAAGCACCATCACGGGGTAAATGGATGAAAATCTCACCATAATCTGCTTTACCAGAACACCAGCAAAATAATGTAGGAATTCTGAAAGATGTTATTAGGTTATTAATTAATAGCTCTGACTCCAAATTGGCAGTTGTAATAATAGCGAGATCGCTCCGCTTTATTTCTTGGATGAACTCTTCATAAAAATCTCCTGAGAAAGGATTCACAGAATGAGTATTAATAATCAGTTGAGGATTAATTTCTTTTAATATATTTTTCATTACTTCTGTTTTATATTGTCCTAACTGTGAAATTCGACCAATATGTCGTGATATATTCTCGGGTTGTAAAGTATCATAATCATATAAATCTAAAATATTTATTCCTGTTTTAACTAATTGATAAGCTATCGTGGAACCTAGACTTCCTAATCCGATGATGGTTACTTGTCTTGATTGTATCTCTTCAAGAACGGTTTGAAAGAAATCAGATACTCTCGGGAAAAAGGATTCAGGAATTTTAATTACTTTCCCTGGATAAAATTTTACACGGTACAGATTTTTATTCCAATTATCATTCTCATTAGTGTACAAAGCGATTGATTCATCGCCATATATAATTATGAGGTGTTCTGTTTCAGATTTTAATTTTAAATTATAATTATCTTCCAAAAATTCAATTATGTTGTCAAACTGATAACTATTTGACTTAAATTCGTTATAGTCCTCCTTTACAAAAAGAAATTGTGCTATTTTATTCTTTGATATATTTTTGATCATTATATTCCACGGATTTTTATCAGAAATATCCTCCGTAGCTTGTTTTCCTTTTAGTTTTGTAATCCAAAAAATAATTTTATTATATCTAAGATCTACAACACCACTGGTTTTATTCTGCTTAATAATTTCTTTTAATAGGGGATAGGGTAAGTATATCGTACCATCTATAGGAATACCGGGGAATTGATACTCTTCCGAAGTATGTTCTTGTATAGCAGAATCAGGATCTTCATGTGATTCAAAGAATTCTTTTAATTTCTTTATCGCATCTGCTGCAGTGTAAATAGATCTCCAGCTTTGAGCACCATCATCACTTGGAAAAAGACATACAGAATAATCATCTTGATCTTGGTGTTCAGAATCAAATTCTACTTTCTTCATGAGATCTTCTTTATTTTCAAGAAGATATACGGTTGGATTATCTCGGGGATAGGAATGAGGATATATTACTTTAAAATACTTTTCTTCATCATTAATTGTGAAAGATCCAACAAAACCTATTCTTTCATTACTAAATTCTATTAATTGATGATTCGGGAAGGATTCTTTCATCTCCCTTAATTCTTCTAACAATTTTTTTTGATTTCTATGCTGCCAACCCCTTTTCACCATAAATCAACGACATCCAAACTTAATTAGTTTTTACTTGCCAAATCTTGGAGGATTTGGAGCATTTGGTTTGATTTTTCCTTGAACTCCAGTTGATTGATAGAATTGTGGTATCTTTGTAGGATTAAACAATCTTGTCCATCCATTGAGCGAGGTGAGATCATTTTCATTAAGAGCCCATTTGGCAAATTTAGAAAAAATATCTTTATCATATGCAGAGATGGAGTCCGTTAAAATATTATTAGTGTTTGCAGGATCGACTAATCTAATTGTTTCCATATTTTCTAATATAAATTCAAGTACTTCAATTATTGCATCATTCAAGGGTAAATTTAGGTTATTTTTAAGAGCTCTGATTATTAATTGTTCAAGAATAAAACTAGGAAAATCAATCTCATATCTAACTTTCCATAACTTTAATAATTTGATTACATCTCTTCTTCCAAATTCTATAATGGAAGCAATATGTTGGACTACACTTGTCTTTAATCGTTCACCAGCCTCATTTCTCCATAAATACGCTGAATCTTCGGAACCCTTTATTCTTTTAGCTGGAACAACATCAATGTGATAATTTTCACGCTTTAAAACTCGTATAGCTGCATTTTTAGTCATTATACTATAGTTACTTGACCCTAAATATCTTGCGACTTTATCGTAGATATTCTCAATTGAATCGTCTGTCGTTTCAGGAAAATATAACACTATATCTAAATCATATGATTCTTTAATCATAGTTTTTTTGCCTCTTGAACCCCCAAAATAAGGAGTGGGAATTGGTAAATCCTGAATCTTTTTTATAATTCCTAAGAGTTTTTCACGATCATTATTCATTTCATTTTTATAATTATCAGGAATGTTTTGGTCTTGGAGTAATTCGTTTAAATATTCTAAAATGGTAGTAATTATTCTTCACCTTATAATATATATTTTTGTCAAATGTTTATTATTTATAAGGAAATTTGGTAATATAAATTTATAGAGCACAATATAATAGTAATTTAATATCAAATGCAAAAACCAATTAGATTATGAAAAAAAAAGATATTCATAAGTTGATTGCAGATAGCGGTGGAAGGTGTAACTATCCGGGTTGTGGGGAAAAAGTTATATTTGAATATGAAGATGGTACATTTGTTAAAGTCGTGGAATTCTGCCATATAATTGGAGAAAGTTCCAAGGGTCCAAGAGGACACCCTAAATATAGTGAATTAATGAAAAGAGATCCAGAAAATATCATATTATTATGTGCAAACCATCATAAGATTATAGATAATAACGAAAGAGAATATACCATTGATACACTAAAACAAATGAAGGCAAACCACATACAATGGGTTAATGAAAGATTAGATGGTTTAAAAGAAGCAGTTTGGACATTATTAATCCATTCAGGAAATGTAACAGGAACAGGTGCTCCAAATTTGGATAAGGAATTAATATATCAAGACTTTTATGGAACTCACATAATTGCTGAAGCTGAGGAATTTATCTTTGAAGAATTTTTAACGGAATCTAAAAATTGGCTTGAGTTTAAAAACAAACAAGAGCAATGGTGGCAAATTTTTAAGAATCAAGATATTAAACCAAAAAAATTCCTTATCTGTTCAATTAACTTTATACCTTTAGTAATCCAACTTGGGTTTCTTATTCATAATACGAATACTTTTGATATTTATCAATATCATCCTGAAGAAAATACTTGGAAATGGAAATTTTTAGAGGAGACTGAAGCTAACCAAGAGTTTTTTTTTATTGAAAAACTTAATGTTGAGGATCTCACAATCCAAAAAATCGCATTATCAATTTCCATTTCTGGTACAGTGAATGATAATGATATTTTCGAAGTAATTGGTAATAACATCAAAATAATTAGAATTAATGTTAATGAGCCCGATAGAACTTGGTTAAAATATAAAGAACAATTAATAGAATTTCAAAAGAAATATACAAGTTTAATAGATACAATAGTACAACAATATAAGAACTTAAAAGAAATTCATTTATTTTATGCTGGTCCTACTCCAATTGCGTTTATAATAGGGAGTTATATTAATCCAACCATTCACCCTCAGTTTATACTCTATAATTATTACGCAAAGGAGACTCCTAAATATTCAAAAGCGTTTGAAATAAACTAGCATCTCTAATTGAAACCTTGTTATTATCAATTACTAATCCTATTGCCTCTTTAACAATAAAGTAAAAATAACATTTTATATGTAATAGACCCAATTTTCTAATGTATCACAACGATATAATTTAGCCTCCTCGATTTTATCTACTTGATTTGATCCTCGCCAGCAATAGAACGTTGACATAGTTTCGCTTAATTGGTTTGTGATGTAATCATCAGGGTTACTGTAATCGCGATCAAAATTTTTATCACCCCCCTGTATATTTTCTATGAACATGTTTTCAGAAAGGTTAAATAGTGATAAATAAAAATAACGATATATAAAAGTGGGTTCAGAAAACCCAGAGATAGCTAATAACAACAAATAATGAGCATTATTACTAGTAAAGTAAAAGTATCGAATTTTTGAATTTGGATAGCCTTTAATGTTTATAGAATTATGTAGGTAAAAATTTTTGCCCCTTAAAGGAAAACGATAAGTTTTATGGTAAACTGGTACACTGAAATTAGTTATAAAGTATTGGATACAAATAGTATTATGGCCAAAAAAATCAAAAAACCAAGGATAATATTTCAAATCTTCCATTAAAAGATGGAAACTACAATCTTTATAATAGAAAAGAGGAAATTGTCTATACGGGGCAAGGAAACATAAAGGACAGAATTTCAGACCATTTTAATAATACTAAAAAGCCATTTACATCATTTACATATAATCTAGAGCCTTCCGCTAAAAAGCGTGAGCAGATTGAAGAGCAGAGAATAAAACGTTATAAGCCACCTTTAAATAAGCAAAAGAAAAAAAAAAAAAAGAATTAAATCAGCATCTGCTAGAACGGGTAAATTTTGATTGTGTGAAACAATTATGAACTGCCTAATATATTTATATTCTTTTAGGATGTTTATTGTAAACTTAATATTATTAAATGTGTATAAATCGTCCAAAGGAAAGAAGTTTTAGAAAAAAAAGATAATGTATCCAAGTTAATTAAAGTGGGTGAAAAGACGAATAAAAGTAAATATGATTTTTTAGGATTGTTTTACACTAAATGGAATAAACCTCATCCCTGTGTAATTATTGATACCCATGCAGGAATAGGATTAATAAATTTAACTACTAAAAATAATTTAACGAAAAAGAGATATTCTGAAGAGATTTATGGTTCTCCATTAATAGCAATTATTAAAACTATAAAAATTTCAAAAAACCTAAAAATAATATTAAATGAAGCTAATCCTGATAATTATGTATATTTAAGAAAATATTTAGATATAGTAGAGAATGAAGGTCTTCCAGTCTTTGAAAAAATTAAAAAAAAGTTTCATTATAAGTCTTTGGAAACAGGAAGAAAGCGAAAATGATATTTTTTCTAACTATTTAGATATCATTGATGAAAAAATTAATTCAAAACCAATCGCATTATTTTTTTTGGATCCATGTAAATATTTTCTATAACTTTCAAATATTCTGATGTTTTCAAGAAATTTAAAGCTTGTTTAATATAGTAATATGAAATATCCCATTCTTTAGTAAAAAATTTGAAACTTATTATTAAATTCTTCTTATATAAATCTCTACCCTAAGATCCAATGGTTTCAAATATTTTTCCATTATTGGTTTAACATCTTTCCAATTTAATTCTCCATGACTACATCCTAATTGAGGAAAAGCTACAGATTTTATGTTCCATTTATGATAATTTTTAATGAAATAGTCTAATCCTAATTCGATCCATTCCAATTTTGAATTATTTCTCCAATGCATTTTGGTTGGAAAATTAAT
>JAUWBH010000032.1 GCA_030605085.1 Promethearchaeota archaeon
AATTAAAAACGCTTATTTATCCGATAAAGAATTGTTCTCTATACCTAAAACCAATAGAAATAAATTATTTTTGCCTGAAATCGAAATTAGAGATTTTCCTGACTTAAAAATTAGAGGTATAGCGCAAGATATTTCACGAGGACAAGTTTTTACGGTAAAAAATGCGAAGAGATATATTAAAATTCTCAGTCATTATAAGATGAATTTCTATTGCGTTTATATTGAATTCCGTAACCAAATACCAAATGCGTAATAAGCATCAGATGTAATAGCATGAACCCTATTACCGGTAAGCGTATTTAAATCGGAATTATATAAATAAATACCGTATGCGTCATAACCAACACCAGTATTTTCAATGTTACTAACCGTATTACCAGTAAGCGTATTGTTATCGGAATTATATAAATAAATACCGTATGCGCTACTTGGAGAAGCAATGTTATTAACCGTATTACCAGTGACGGTATTGGAATCGGAATTATATAAATAAATACCGTATACGTAACCAGCACCAGTCCTAATAGTATCAAATATTGAATTATCAAGGATATGGCAATATGCACTAGTACTGTCTAAACTAATCCCACGGCTAAAGCCATTAATGTAGCAATTTTGTATCTATACATTTTCAGAACGAATTTCAACTCCTCGACCCTCACTACTGCCACCGATTTGAACGTTTTGAATATAAACTGGATTATCGTTCCCTTCATCTATGTATATTCCGGATATTGAAACTGATGTAATATTACTTGCGTCAATGATTAAATCTTCTATAGTCAAAGATTGCACGTTCGAAACATTGAATGTTTCGTCACTTGCGTTGCGATTAAGTGTAATAGGACCAGCACTTCGGATAATATAACGACCCCCGCCATCAAGATTTATTGTTGAGCTTAGCGTAATATTCTCCGTTATAATAAGTGTTCCATGACCGGTACCGATTGTATCTAACGCTCCTTCAATTTCAGATTGGGAAGAGCAATAATACAAATTTGCTGGTTCTTCTCCAACTGGCTCATCTTCTCCATCGTCGCCCTTGTCGCCTTTATCTCCATCGTCTCCATCGTCTCCATCGTCTCCCGGTGCTCCTTGGGGAGCCCCCGTTTGAACTTGTATCGTAGAAAACGCTCCAAGCCCTAGCCCAACAGCTCCAATAATAACGCCTATAATAGCTAACGCCAATAGATTTTTTTCTCTCATAATTTCACCCTTAAAATTTTATTTTATTTAATTTTTAATTCAATTATTTTTTTTAAAATTTTTTTTTTTAAATAAGATTTTTTGTTAAATTTGAGTCTTTCACCCATATTTTAGAAATAAAACGATTTTTTTGTTAAATTTATTTATAAAGCATTAAATAGTACTACATATATAAATCTTCATCTTATTCTAAGGTTAATAAATAGTATTAATTAAAAAAAAAGATTAGTCTTTAATGTTAAATCTTACAGGTTTTACGTGGCTATATGTTTACCGTTGAGGTACACCAAGAGTGTCCGTCCATTATTGGTCTCTTGGACCTCACTTATTTATTAAATATTTTAATATCTGTTATTAAATAAATCAAAATTAAAATCTCCAATAAGTAAGGTTTGAATTTGTGTTTTTTAGATTTTTAAAGAGTCTATTATGGAAAAGATTTCCTGTAATCCTTCTGTAATGGTATAATGATCAAAATTCATTACAATAGAATAATCATCTTCATTACCATCAACAATCATACCTTTTCTAATGGTTGCAACTTTTTTACCACTTTCTTCATAGATATCAAAATCTATTAAAGGAAACCATCAGAAGTGCTATTTCAAAATGGCTATCCCTTAGATACTCCCCTCACAGAATTTAAGACAAAAGAAGGTCTTGACTATTATGTTATTAGTATTATTAATATTCCTTAAGATTAGAAAAAGATAACTAAAATAAATAATACTTCAAATAACGATAAAATTTTAACAAATAATTAATTTTGATATAATTGCCCCCTTCAAGGACAATCAATTTATTTATTTTTATTAAAATTAATGACCATGAAAAATCTATAAAATAAAAATATTGAATTAAATATGGATGATATAAGAGATATATTGAAACAATTTTTGGAAAAGAAATTATCAATTGAACAAGCTGTTCAACTATTAAAAGCTAATTTAATAGTAAATGTTGGTGAATTAGCAAAATTAGACGTATTTCGGAAAACTAGAACAGGAACCCCTGAAGTTATCTTTGCTCAAGATAAAGACCCTCAAATGGTTATAGATATCATTAATGCCTTTCTAAAAAGCAAAAAATTTGCAATAATTTCTCGTTTTAGCGAAGAACAAAAAGATGTTATTCATAAAACATTTGAAAATAACAATCAATATGTAATTGAAGTAAGTGAATTGGGGAAAGTCATTATTGTTAAAGAGAGGCATTATGAGTTTGCCAAAAAAGGAGGAATAGTAGGAATAATAACTGCAGGAAGTTCAGATATCCCTGTAGCTGAAGAAGCAAAAATTATTACAGAATCTATGGGATGTGAAGTTATAACTAGTTATGATGTAGGTATAGCAGGCATTCATCGACTTTTTAACCCTCTAAGTGATATGATAAAGCTTGGGGTTCACGTAATAATCGTGTGCGCTGGAATGGAAGGAACCTTACCTGGAGTAATTGCCGCTTTAGTTGATGTTCCTGTTATTGGCGTACCAATATCCTGCGGATATGGCTTAGGAGAGAAAGGGAAGGGGGCATTAACTACAATGCTTCAGTCGTGTTCACCTGGCTTATTAGTAGTAAATATTGATAATGGATTTGGAGCAGGCGCTTCAGCTGCTATTGTTGCGAATAAAATGGCAAAGTGAGTTCTAATAATATAGGTGTTTTATTGAGCAATCAGGATAAAGATGTTCTAAAATTAAAATTTATATATATAATTATAAATATAATTAGAATGTAATATAATTCACTTTTTTAAATTAACCACTGAATAATTAAAATTAGAATTATGAGTTTGATTGAACAATTATCTCAATCTGTTATTGATGGTGATTCAGAACGGGCAATCTCGCTAGCTAAAGAAATAGTAAAACAGGGATTGGATATTAACGATGCAATTTTAAGTGGATTAAATCGTGGTATGAGAGTTGTGAGCGATTTGTATTCAAAAAAAGAATATTTTCTTCCTGAAATTATAATCTCCGCTGATGCGTTATATGATTCATTAAAGATCTTTCTACCTCATCTGAAAACACAAGCTCTTAAACCAAAAGCAGTCGTTGTAATTGGTGTGGTCCGTGGGGATATACATGATATTGGAAAAAATTTGACAAAATTGTTTCTAGAAGCCTCTAATTATAAGGTAATTGATTGCGGTCGAAATGTTAAGCCCGAAACTTATATAGATGCTATTAAATCAAATAGCGCCGATGTTTTAACGTTATCAACTTTAATGAATCCAACGCTTGATAGTATTGTTCAATTAATAGAAGAACTGAAAGAACAAGGGCTCCGAGATTCATTGAAAATAATTATTGGCGGTGCAGCTACGAGCGAACAATTTGCAAAATCGATCAGAGTAGTGCATTGCGACGATGCTACTAAAGCGGTCAACTTGCTAGACGAATATTTTTCTGGAGGTAATAAATAATGGAAATTTTTCAAACTGAATTTTTACGAGGAATTTTAGGAGAACCAGGTTCATCCGTTCCCGCATTCCCGATAGCTCTAGGGTATCCAATTTGGGCATATCATAAGCATACGGGTATTCCAGCTTATGAAATAATGAAAGACGGCAAAAAGCATGCTGAGGCACAATTGTATGTAGCAGAAGAATATGATTTGCCTTTTGTTGTTGCTTTTAGCGACCTAAATATTGTAGGAGAGTCCCTAGGTGCAACTTTAACCTATATGCCAGATGTAATTCCCGTTCACGAGACCCCTGCTGTTAGTTCGCCTAATGATATAGAATCTTTAGAACCGGCGGATCCACAAAAAGACGGTAGAATGCCTCAAATATTGAAAACATGTAAATTATACGTTGAAAGATTCAAAGATCCAGAGCATATTATTGCTGCTGGTGTTGAAGGTCCAATTATTGCTGCTGGATCAGTCTGGGGTATGGAAAATTTGATGCGAAATATGATAAATAATCCTGATCTTGTTCACAAAGTACTGAAAGTGAGTACTGACACAATTATTGACTTTTTAAACGCACAGATGGAGCAAGGAGCGAATTCGGCTGTAATTGCTGATCCAAGTGCTTCCTACACTTGTATATCACCTAAATTTTTTCAGGAATTTGCCGTACCATATTTAAAACAGATAACTAATAAAGTCAACTCAATGACATTTTTAATTCACATTTGCGGAGAAATATTGGAACATATACCTCAACTGGTTAGAATCCCGAAATTGATGGCTATAAGTGTCGATAAAGTTAACTTAAAAGACGCAAAAAAGGCAATTGGTAAAAAATTTATAGTTCTCATGGGAAATGTATCAACATCAGTTATGCGCTATGGAACTCCTCAGGAAGTCGAAGAAGAAGCAAAACAATGCATTCGAGATGTTGCGAAAGATGGTAAATTCATACTCAGTACTGCTTGCGACATAGCTCCCGGAACACCTCCTGCTAATATTAAGGCGCTCATAAATACGAGTAAGAAATTTGGAACCTTCCCGTTAAATTTTTAATATAATATTTTTTTCCTTTTTTATATTGTGATATTGCTCCCCGAAACTCTTTCAGTTAATTTCTTATCAAATATGTTAAATTAAGAGGTTAAAAATTAGTTTTGAAAATGCTCGCACAATTTTTCGAAATAAACATGTTTATAAATTATAACTCTATCATAAATATGGTTTAATATGACAGACTCTCGTCCTCCAAAAGAATTCAGTGGCATCTTAAATGAATTTTCTTCTGATGGTTTGGATTTGTTTCTATTAAACTCTATAATAAAACTACTATCTTTGCTTAATAATGAAATCGTTATTTCTAATAGCGATCTTAAAGAAAAATTAAACCTAACAAAAAGTAATATCGAATATATAACCGATTATTTGGTCGATAAAGGATATATAGAATTTAAAAATGTTAAGGAAGAGAGAATCTTTTCTTTAACTATTGAGGGCAAAATTTATTATAACGACGAAATAAAAAACTTAAATTTCGAAGAATTATCTCAAGACTCGCCGGGAAGAATGGAACTTATTGATAAACACCCGCCGGACGATAATATTCCATCCTTTATAGGATGCTTTATTTCAGACAAAAATGGGAAGACATTGGTTACTTTTGAATTATTTGATGGAGCACTTGATTATTACTTAAAAGGTCATTTAGATAGTCAAGAAAAGAAAGATCAATTGGACATAGAATTGATTCCCTTATTTGTTAGTGCGTTAGAAAAGTTTTCTCAGGAAATAAATATTCAAGATTTATCGGGATTTAACATAAAAGGAGCAAATTTAAAAATGCGTACATACAGCTACGATAAATATACGGTAACTTTTATAATAAATCCTCACATTAATCTAAAACTTGTTGAACATAAAATAAAAGAATACTTCAATATTTTATTTAAAAAATATAAAAACGAATTAGAACTCAGTATTCGGACGGGAATTATAGAAAATATCTCTCATTTAAGCGAACGCGGAAGGGAAATGTTAAAAGAACTCAATAAATTTGTATATCTAGTTGAATTTAAACATATAATTAACGAGTTAGAATTTTTTGATATTTTATACGCAAAGTCTCTTTATAATAAATTGGACATTCTTTTTAAAGAATTTAATCTGAATTTTACTATAACTCTTGAAAAAATTAAACAACTAAAGATAAATTTACTAAAAACTATATTAAACGAAGATTTGGAAGAACTTAAAACAATTATTACGAAAACACAAGAGATTAAATCAAAATGGGGTAAAATTTAACTATTCTCTCCCTAACTCTTTATTTTACTCTGATTTTTTCTAAAATGTAAACGCATTGCATGTTTAACCAAGAGCAAATTTTTCTTTAACTTTAATGATTTTGTTGTTTGGTTAAAACAGTTTTTAATTAATTAAATGAATAACTATAAATAGATCAACTACATATATATTTTGGAAACTTTTTTTAAAATGTAATCACAAAAAAAATTTAAATAATTGTAGTTGAGAACAAATGGCTCAACAAATTGACAACAATGATTATTTAAAAAAGTCTAAAAGTTTTTTTGAAAGTGGGGATATCATTAATTCTTTAGAAGCATACGAGAAAGCTATAGCATACATAGATCATTCCAAAGATAAAGCGAGTTATTTTCAAATGCTGAATAAGATTCTGAATTATTGTAGAGAAAACGAATTAGTCGAAGAGGAAGCTATTGTTTTAAGATCTATGGGTAAAACTTATTCTTTTTTTAAGCAATATGTTGAAAGCTTAAAGTACCACGAAGAATCTTTAAAAATTCAAAAAAAGTTAGGTAATAAATTAGAAGTGGCTGAAGGATTAGTATTTTTAGCCGAGGATCTTGAAGTTTCCGGGAATTACAATAAATGTGTTAAATCGTTTCAAGAAGCCGCGAATTTATTTCACGAACAGGGAAAGCTAAGAAGAAACAAAGAGATTAAAAAGAAAATAACTAAGCTTGAAGCTTTTTCAAAAGAAATGGTTGAAGACGAGTATTATTTGAATAAGTTTAATGTTGATAAATATTAAAATAACAATTAATATTTAAGACCCCTTTTTTTTTTTTTCTTTAAATCTTTTAATTAAATTTTTTAATAAGGGTTCTATTTTTTTAAGATAATTCTAATAATTCTATTCTTTAGAAATTTGATTTAATTTGGATAATACTAGTAATTTAATTTCTTTAATAGTATATCCAGAATCTTTGCTAATATTTTTTAGATCTTCGTATTCTGGTTTAATATTAACAATTTTTTTTCTATTTTTAGAGATATAAGAAGAAATTTTGCATTTTAACTCGTATATTTTACCATTAATTTCAATTTTTTTTTTTTCAATCTTCCTATCAACACAGACTCGATTTATCGTATTAAACCTTACTCCAAGAGTACCTAATTCGTCAATCATTTTTTTTATTAGTATATACTTATTATCAGGGCGACATAATACTTTTATAATATGACCTGGTCTATTTTTTTTAGTAATGCTTGGAACAATTTGAACATCCAATATATCTTCTTGTTCTAAGTTTTTTATAAAATTACCAATTAATTCTCCTGAAATATCGTCAACATTAGTTTCTAAAATTGTAATGGGTTCTAAATACTTTTGAAAAAGATCGTGTTCACCTTTAGAATTAGTGTCTTTAGTTTCACCGTAAAATAAGCGTAAGATGTTTAAAAAGTTACCAAATTCTTTTTGACCAGTACTATAAACTAATTTTTTAAGCTTCATCTCATACGGTGCTATTTTTGGGTTTAGATTTGTTAATAACGCTACCCCTGTAGGAGTCACTAATTCTTCGTCAATAGGGCCATTAGATACGACTAAGTTTGAGCGTTCTAAAATTTTTGAAGTAGCAGGAGCTGGTATTGGTAATATTCCGTGAGCTGTTTTAACAGTTCCTCCACCCAAAGGTAACTTGCTGCAATGTATTTTAAAATCATTGCTAAAACCTCCTAAGATGTCTAACTATTTTGACACGCCTAAAATATCTATTAAAGTATCAACAGAACTCAATTCGTGCAAGTGTAAATCTTTAAATGATTTTCCGTGTATTTCTGCTTCTGCTTGGATAAGTGAATTTAAAACATTATTAGCATAAACTTTTGCTGGATCAGAATAATCTTTCTCATCTAAAAATTGATTTAATGCATTAACTAGTGATTCAGGACTTCTATGGTTTTTATTTTCTTTTACTTCTATTTTAATTTGATTAACCAAAATACCAGATATTTTTTTCGTTCTCAAATTAATATCTAACTTTAAGACTCCTGATAAATATTCTTTTAATCTCTTTAAATCATCCAAAATTTTATTTGGTATAGGGATAAGGTTTAAAAGCGAAGCTAAGAACATATCTCCTGATATTCCCGAATTTGTCGCGTCAATATATAATAATTTCATTTTTACCAATTTTCGAGGATGTTATCGAATAGATAGTTATTCATAATAATATGATTACATTAATAATCATTCAATTGAAGAATTTGTTCGGGAATACTATAACACTGCTTACAATAGATTCTATGTCAAATACACTTATGTTATAAATAATATGAATAAGTTTCGTAATTCATTTGAGCAAAATTTAATCAAAGATTTACTATTTTTTAACCATTTATAAAAATTTGTAAGAATAATTAAATGTTTTTAACTATAATAATATTAAGAAAAAAATTAAAAAAATATTTAATTAAATAATTGGCTCGATATTAATGAGTGAATTTAATACATTAAAATGTTATTTGACTCAGTTACCAGCGACTATTTTGAAAATATTAGGAATTGAACCGCCTTCTAATATACCAGAACCTATTCAGAGTATTATATATAAATACAGAGATGTAGAGCGTATAACTCTTAATTTGTTGGATAATTTCGGATTGTTTGAGCTCACTTTTAATCGTCCTGAGTGGATAATTACAAACTCAGAAGTGATGTTATTGTTATCTACTAAGAATCCTTACACTTTGGGCGTTTTACATCAATTAATATTTGGTGGTTTCCAGATTGAACCTAATGGCTTTCATCTTTTGAAATTTTTAAACGATAACGGTAAAAAATCTTGCTTAATTGGACGACAAAAGGATTTAGAACGATACGATGGAGGGACCTATTCAGTTCCTAAAAACACAGATATGTCCACATGGGTTGAATCTGCTAAATCGATTAATAAATACGATTTCTCTTGGATGCATTACTTAGATTTTGAAAACTTACATAAACAGCAACAAAAATTAAAACAAAGAACACCTGAAGATTTGATTCAAAAATTAATTACACGCACAGATAAATGGATTTTGAGTAATTTCAAACAACTTCGGAAAAATTCCTTAATGATAATTCTGGGAGATCATGGAAGAAGCAAATTAAATTTCGAATATTCTGGTAAAATTGCACAATGGAGAGAAGCCAGTGTGCCAGTAGCAATCTTTATAAAAAAGTAAATAAGTACCCTAATTTAATTTTAATTTAATTAATTATAAAAAAGATTGGTAAGATGGGAGAAGAGAAGGAAGAATATAAACGATTTACTGTTTCCCTTCCAAAAAAATTATATGACGACTTCGAAAAATTTAGAAAAGAACTAAATATGTCCAGATCCGACATTGTTCGAAAAGCAATGCTCGCTTATATGATTAGTGAAGAAAACATCCCCGAGAAAACAGGAGAAGTCGTTGGATGCATTACAATGATAAAAACGCACGAACATTTCGACCCTACTCATCAACATTTTCACGATCATCCCCCAGAAAAAGCCGATAAAGAAATTGATCGTACTCACGATCAAAAACTTGGTCATCTTCACGATCATGATTTTGACTACCCTCACAAGCATGATTTTACATCACAACCCATATATGCAAATGTAGCACAGACAGATATCATTTTAAATAACGATATTCAACATCACTTTTCCGATATTATTAAATCAACCATGCATATTCATATAGAGTTTGAAAAATGTTTGGAATTAATTGCAGTTTCTGGGCCTTATGAGAGAGTTCTTTCCCTAAAAAAGTGCCTTCAAAGATTGAGAAGTGTATTATCAATAGGATTTTTTGCAGTTGATAAGAAATAAATTAATTATGTAGATAAAAATCTAGCAATTAGAGTTTTACCCTTAAAAGATATCATTACAATCTCCTGAAGAAAAAGAAGAAATAAGATTAAATAATTCCATTTTTTCAAAAACAAGTAAGTTGATAAGGCGATTGGAGGAATTTTTAATCGTATGTGTGTTATTTTTAATTATATTTTTTTAAAAATATAAATAATTATACTCTGCTAATTTTTTGATTTACTAAATTTATCCGACTTTGAAATAAAAAAATATAAAATTAAGAAAAAAAAAACAATTTAAAATTAATTTACAATTTAAAGATCTTTTTCTTGGACAGTTTTTCTTCCATTTGCTTTCGCTCTTCCAATGGCTTTGTCGAGAACATCTATTATTGCGTCGTTAAGGGCATCACCATCGATTACATCCCCGCTAGTATTGCAATCTTTCGATTTAATATATTCTCGAACTTTGCTTTTTACAAAAAGAATATCAATTTTTGACATTTTTTTATTCCTACCTTTAATTATATAATTTTTAAATTAAAATTTATTTTCCCTTTATTTAAACTTTAGGTAGGTTTTTTATTAAATTAAAATTTATTTTCCATTTATTTAAACTTTAGGTACAACTTCGATCTACGATCCTTTAAATTATAGATGCTTATTTAATTTTTTCAGAAAATTAGCAAGTTATAACATTCATAATTAATAAAATATTTAAAAATCGTTCTTGGATTAATTTGGTTCTTTAAAATTAAAGACTCTTTAAAAAAAATATTAAAAAATTTAATATGAATTAAGAAAAGGAAGTTGATCAAGTTACAATAATGTATTTCATTTTTTTAATGTTATATATGAATTTATTAATTATAAATGCCACATTAAAATATTTTCTAAAGTTTTCATAAATTAATATTATAAATAGTTAAATTAATAGATTAAAATTATAGAATGAATTATGATGACGAAGTCAATTGATGATTTAAAAGCAGCCTTCGCAGGAGAATCGCAAGCTAACAGAAAATACTTAGCTTTTGCGAAAAAGGCTGATGAGGAAGGTTTCCTAAATGTTGCTAAACTCTTTAGAGCTGCTGCTGCCGCAGAAACTATACATGCCCATGCGCATCTCAGACAATTAGGGGGCATTAAATCAACAACTGAAAATTTAAAAGAAGCTGTTGCTGGAGAGCATTACGAATTATCGAAAATGTATCCTGATTTCATTAAAGACGCAAAAACGGATGGAAATAAAGGCGCAGAAATATCTTTTAACGCGGCTTTGACCGCTGAGAAGGTACACCATAATTTATATGAAGAAGCTTTGAAAGCTGTTGAAAGTGGGAAAGATAGAGCCGCTAAAGACATATATGTATGTTCAGTTTGTGGTATGACTTTTGGGGGGGATGTTCCCGATAAATGTCCTGTTTGCGGAGCTCCAAAAAAGAAAATCAATAAGATAGATTAATTAATTACCCTTTTTTTTTATTTTTTCTTTATATTCTACAAGGGCTAGACTATCAAAATAAATAAAACGATATTCAAATTATTTCAAATAATACTATCAACGATGTTTTGCTGTATTATTTGCGGCATTAGTCCGAATGCCTCTATCCCATCATCCGTTGCGGAATTTGGGAATGCTTTTCTACTCCGAAGGGTCTTCATCCAGAACTGCGCTGGACGGGCTCTCAGTTATACTCTCCCATTCTCGATACGAGAAAGCTTTTTTACTATTGAGGGAACTCCTCAATATGTTAATATTGAGTTAAAGTATTTAAGCGTCTATAGCGTAGAGAGTTTCTGATTTACAGTAGGATTTTCGAAATAATTACAAAAATACTATTATTTGATAATATTTGGTATAAATGTTATTGATTTTTTTGACTATATCCTGATTTAATTTTTCTGAAATAATCATCAATAGTAAAATCACTTTGCTTCTCAGCTTTCCTCAATGATCCAAAATTAGCCCCTTCTAAATAATAATTAGTGAGTAAAAAAGATATTCCTCTATCTCCTATTGAAATCAATGCTTGCAATCTAGCATTTTTTATGAGATTACTTATATTTTTAAATTTTAACTTAATTTCCGGAAATTTTTTCAATTCTCTTTCAATTTTTTGATATCCAGATTTTAACTTCCCTATATTTTCTTTCAATAAAGACTCCACTTTATTTTCATAGGGTGTATTTAATTTAGGAATTAGGGGATTTACATTCATTCTCAACGCACCCTTATTGAATCCTAATTTTGCAAGATTCTTCATTAAATTTATTGTTTCGAAGATATCTTCGTCATTTTCATCGGGTAAACCTATTAGAAAGTATAACTTTATGTTTTTAATTCGGGATTCCTTAATCTCTTTTGATACAGAATAAATTTGCTCATTTGTAAATTTCTTTCCCAGCGCAAACCTTAATCTCTCTGAGCCGGTTTCTGGAGCAACGGTAATCGTTTTAATATTTCCTTTTTCAAGAATTTGTATAATTTTTGGAGTGATGTGTTCAATTCTTATAGACGGAATCGTTAGTCTTATTTCTTTATTAACTATATATTTACAAATATCGTAAAATCTTGGGTGAGCAGATACACAAGAACCGATTAAACTAATAGTATTAAAATTACTTTTATTCAAGCCATCTTCAATTCCTTTTATTATTTTTTCAAAACTCCTATTTCTAAAAGGAGTGTTATGATACGAGGATATACAAAATTTGCATTGGTAAGGACAACCTCTATTTACTTCAATAAAATAATTTCTTCTAAAAATAGAATTAACCTCTGACGATTTAGGTATTAATTGAAAATCTGGAATCGGAGCAAGATCTAATTCCTTTTGAACAGCCCTTTTCACAGTATTTTTTCGAGAAGGAACGAATATTCCCTCGATTTCTGACGCCTTTTTTAATAACTCTTGAAAATCAATTTCATTTTGGATATAAACATTGAATAATTCTAAAAATTTGCCCAAATTAGGTTCTGAATCACCTATAAAGAAAAGATCAATAAAAGGGCTCAAAGGTAGAGGATTAGACGTGGCAACTGGACCTCCAGCAATTATAAGTGGGTATTGTTCTTCGTTCTTTATCGTAGCTTTATGACGAATTTGCGAAGTTATAGGAAGTAATGAATTTTGAAGGATCCATAAGATGTTTTTAAAATCGTTTTCAAATTGAAGAGAAAATCCTAAAATGTCAAAATCCTTTAATAAAACTTTGTTTTCAATACTTCTTATTTTCTCGCTTTGATATCTCTCAGCAGGATATTTTATTTTTTCGGGTAAAAAAATCCTCTCACATACTATATTTTCATATGAATTAATCGTGTAATATATGAGCCTAAGTGCATATGAAGACATTCCAATTTTATAAACGTTTGGATACACTAGCCCGAATGAGAAATCAATCTTGGACCAGTCTTTAATAATCGCGTTCTCGCTATACATTAAAATATTATTCCTAAGAATGATAATAATTAGATTTTTTATGTGTTGGGGGTCATATTATTTTTTATTTTCATTTAATTCAACTTCTGCTTTAATTTCTTTTATTTCCTCTACGATTAAAGGCAGAATTATTCCCGTTTTATGGTGAATTACAATTTCGGCCCTTTCATCTAAATAAGTTGGTCTATCGTTCACTATAATCAATTTGCCACCGTCTCTTAAAGTATATAATGGTAAATCGCATACAGGAGCAACGGAAAGAGAAGATCCCGCAATTAGCATAACATCTGCTTTTTGCGACAACGCTTGAGATTGGTATATTTCAAAGGTTGGCAAGCTTTCACCGAATAAGACTACTGATGGTTTTAATGGTGCTGCGCAGATATCGCATCTTGGTGGATTTACTTTTTTTAGCTTTCGTAAAACTTGTTCTTTTACATAAGACGCTCTACACCCAAAACAACTAAATCTATTTATATTTCCATGTACCTCGTAAACTAACACAGAACCTGCCTTTTGATGTAACTCGTCAACATTTTGAGTTATTACAGCCTTAATAATTTCGATATCTTCAAGTTCCGCTAAAGCAATGTGACCTGGATTAGG
Organism: Promethearchaeota archaeon; assembly: GCA_030605085.1. The sequence goes on from JAUWBH010000032.1 coordinate 13,786, forward strand.
TTTAGCAGAAAATAAATTGGGTGCCACTTTTTGCGCCATTTGCCAAAATTTCGAAGGATCTTTAAGGAGCCCTTCCAATGTACCAAATGTTTCAATTGGGTACCTCGTCCAAATGCCCTTATCTCCTCTAAAATCAGGTATACCTGATTCGGTTGAGACTCCCGCTCCAGTTAACGCTATTGCACTTTTGGAATTTACTAGTAACTCTGCTGATTGTCTGATTTTCTCTTTGTTGATAATTTTTTGTAATTTCATGATTTTCTTTTCTTATTAAATAATTAAACGGATCTAAATAATTTTTTCTGATTAAATAATATCACCATATTATGCCTTTGTTTTGGCAGTAAACTTCTCTAAATTCCATAGCGAAGCAATCTTCTCTTTTTCCAATAAATTTTTTATTGAATTCATGGTTTTATTGATAATAGTATAAAAGACAAATATTAATATGTTATCTATATAATATCTGTACAGATAAAATTATTGTAATCAGTTTAGTTTGTTTATTTCTAAAAACTTAAAGTTAAGTAATACCGTTTCACTTTTTTAAATTTTTATTATGATTTATTATTTAAGTCTTTAAGAAAATCTCTAAAAAGATTTGTTTTCAAATATGAAACAATAATCAAAGAAACTAATAAACCTAAATAATTAAAATATTCAAAATTTTAAATGATATTTGTGCATTTCTATTAAATGTGCACAAAATTAGGATCTTTATTTTCATTCTCAATTATTTTTAAATATTTATCATATCTCTTTTCCCACTCTGATATTAATTTTTGATATTTTTCAAAATAATCTCTCTTCATTAGAGAAATCAATTCTTCTGCTCTTTTTATTCCTTTTGGAGTGATTTTAATCTCTTTAAAAGAATTTGCGGTTTCTTGATTCTCTGTTATATATTCTAAATTTAGCAATTTTATTCTATGTTTGCTAAAAAATGAATTATCTTTATCAATAATGTAATGAAATGCATTTAAAAAGAAATCAATTTTTTCTTTATTACAAATAAAATAGATACAAATTAAAACAATATCAAAAGCCGATAAGCGTTGTTTTCTTGTATTATACTTTCTACTTCTATGTTCCCATTGCGAAACTAAGTCATTAAACTCGTCTGGAAATTCTTCTAATTTTTCCTCAATTATTTCTTTTGCCTTTATTATTCCTTCAAATGTAATTTTATATATATCTTTATTAAATCCAAATCCTCTATATTGAAGTAATCTTTTCTCATATTGAATATATTTTAAATCTATTAAATTATTTTTATATTGTTTAAAATAACCAGAAGATTTTTCTTGAATATAATTAAGTTCTTCTGCAATAAAAAAGTCTTTTTTGGTGTCTTGAGAAAAAATTTCACATATATAATAAATACAAATTAAAGCTGAATATATTGATTCTCCATAATCAAACATTTTCAAGAATGGATTTGGAATAGTGTTCATGTTATTTTTTAATTGAGATTTCCATCGTAAAATGATATCTCTTTTTTCATTAACTTTTTTATATAAATTATCATAAAAAGTATTTACATATAATGCATCTCTTTCATATTCTAAAATGATAAGAGCATTCTCATTGTAATTTAATGCAGTTATCATTGTATGACAATTTCTGCAAACATAAACACATTCCTGAGCTATTAGGTTTTTGATTAACCATTTGGTGGATTTAACATAATATAAGCTAAATTCAATTTTTTTAAGACCATTTTCAAATAAAGTTTTATTAGTATGATGTGCTTCAAAACAAACAAGATGGTCATTAATAATAGCCTTTCCACAAATCGGACAGATATAATTTTCTCCAAATAGATATTCAATTACATATTTTTTTTTTACCAATCTAAATATTTGAGTTCTTATTCTACTTAGGACTTGTGCTTGAGTATATTTTTTAGGCAATTTCATGTCTTTTTTAGTATGCTCAAAATATTTTTTTGCCAAAAGGTTTACACTCTCTAGAACATAAGCTGTGTTTACATCAATATCTTTTATGTGTAATGATTTTAGAAAATTAAAGATTAGAAGAAAATAATACATCTTATGATGTCTAGAAGTATGACAATTTCTACACCTTAAATCCATTCCACCTATCTGACTCTTCATTTTTGCTAATGCTTCATTAAAGCTTCCTCCTAACATTTTTGAGGGTGCAATATATCTATGTTCTTTTCTTCTTACAAATGCATTATAATTTTCAAGTCGATGGTCATAAGAAAGAGCTGGTAAAAATTTATAATCAATATCAAAAGGACAATAACCTTTTATCCCCTGACATTTACCATCGTAATATATTTTTATTTCAGTCTTGAAATCTGTATCCAAGTAAGTAATTATATTTCCACTTCTATCCACACCTAGTATTAATTTATATAAAGTTTTATAGTATCTAATTGATTGTCGTGTTGATTCTGGTAGCGAATCATATCTTTTTGCTCTAATATCAAAATCGAATTTTTCTCTTAGATATTTAATTATTGCTCGACAAACATCTTGCCACATTGATTCAGATACAATTGAATTGTCATAAAATAACAAAGATATTTCCGAAAGATTAATAAATTGATTTGTTTCGTATAAACGTTTAACTTCTGTTAAAAATCCAACAATAGAACAAATATATTTCTCTACAAATTCTTTAAATTCTGAATTTTTTTCAATAATTTGAGGTTCTATAAACTTGAAGACTGATTTTTTTATATATTCTATAATATCTAAAATCTTATTCTTCGATAATTTATGGAGGGTCTTTTTTCTTAATTCAACAAAAATATATTCAGAAATTCGTATTCTTAACTCTTCCGAAAGATACATATTCGTCTTTAATTCTGGAAAGCAATAGGGACAAAATAATTTCGGGTCTTTTCTGCTTTTTATTAGTTGATATGTATCTTTAAATTGTTTTTTGCATTTTTTACAATGAAATTCTATATCTAAATGATCAGATCTGTATGGAATGACCAGTTCAATGTTATTTTCTCTAGCAATTTTTCTTAATTCATTATTTATATATTCTTGCGAACGAATTATAATTTTATTTTCTGAATTGATCAAATCTTTATTATATTCAATATATCTTTCCTCAAGAGTGGCAATGAACTTATTAAATAATATTGGAAAATCTTTTCTTCGTAATTCTATTATCTCTTCTGTAAATACTATCCCTTTTTCTGTAATTATATATATTTTTTCATTTGATTTCTCCTTTCTTGTAACAGTTCCATAATGTTGAATTAAATCTCTATTTTTTAAGCTTTCATTAATAGTATAAAAAAACTGAGAATGTTTAGCAAGAATATAATTTAGTTCGCTTCCAGAAAAAAATATCTTATCAATATCACTCTTTTTTGGAAATATTTCACAAATATAATATATCGCTAAAATCCCTACTTGTAAGGATTCCCCGTACTTAAAAATTGTGTCTTGAAGTTCTTTTACTTGTCTAATTGGTACGATTTCATTATTATTATTTTCTTGAGTCATAAAAATCTCTTTTTCATTTGAATCTACTTCTTCATTTTCAGTATATTTTATTAAGTCAGATATTTCTAAATCTTCCAAATCATCTAAAGAAAAATCATTATTATTTGGATTTTCAACAGAGAATTGCTTAAATGTATCTTTTTCGTTAATTCGGTTTTGATTACTATAACCCACTTTAAATTGTTTAAATCTAATTTTATCTATTTTAGAAGGATTATTATTCAGATTATCAACAGAGAATTGCTTGAATGGAATATTGTTACTATTTAGTTTAGGATTGTTAGAATCCACTTTAAATTCTTTAAATCTGAAATTATCTGTTGCACGATTAAGTATATCAGAACTTTTTACCGTAAACTCTCTGAACTGTATTTTCTCCTTTTTCTTTTCTTCTTCCTCGTCGTTGTCTTTTGTCATTTTTACTTACTTTCTATACTTACTCAATATCGTTATCAGATTTTTTTCTAGGTATTGACTTAATTGTATCACCTTCAACAATACCCTCCCAATCATCATTTCCTCCAACAGATACTGGAGTACCGTCTGATTTGAGGATTTTGCATTCTCTAGTCCTCCAATCGCATTGAATTATTGTATTTCAAACTTTTATAGCGGGAATGGGTTTATCTATCTCTTGTTTTTTCTGTTCTTCCTTTTTTATATTTTCGTATTCTTCACGAAAGATTCTTCTTATTTTTTCTTCATCACTTTCAAACATTTTCAATATATCAATTATTTTTTTTTAATTTATTATACCTTTATTAGGATTTATTGTGCCAAAACAGATTGCTTTTGCGAATTCGTGGCAAAAATTAAGAGAAAAGATATTTAATAACTTTAAAGTCTTATCTATAATAGACTGTGGAAAAGCTTTTGAAGGAGTATTGTTAGAACAAGTAATTATAATTTTGAAGAGAGATAATGATAATAAAAGTAATGTGATAAAGATAGGAAAAGTAATAAATCAAGAAATAAGAATTGTTGGAGAGGTTAATCAGGATTTATGTAAACAAGCGGATAGATTATACTTAGATTATAATCCAATTATTCATGACATTAGAGTAAAAATAAAAGATAATAGCATATCACTCGGAAAATTAGCTAAAATTCAAGGTGGAGTAGGAATAAATTATCTAATGAAAAAGGGAGTGTTTACAGAGAATAAGACTCAAAAAAATAATACAATTGTAATAAGAGGTAATGATATTCAACAATACCATCTTAGAAGTTGGCTATATTTTGATAAAAATCATCCAGAAATGAAAAAAAAACAATCAAGAATAATTGATCCTCCTGTTAAGAAAATAGTTGTTCAAAGAATTGTTGCTCATATTAGAGATCATATTAAAATAACTGCAAGTATCGATGAAAAAAGCTCAATTACTTTTGATACAGTAATTACTATAATACCAAATGATTTAAATGAAATTTATTATATTTTAGGATTTTTAAATTCTGAACTAATATCCTATTTCTTGTATAAGTTCATTTACAATAATGCTATAAGGTCTATGGATTATGTTCTTGGTATTGCTAAAACTACTCCAATATTCAAAGGTAGTGAAGAACAAAAAAAAGAAATTTCAGATATTGTGAGGAAGTTAATAGATTTAAATCAAAAATTACTAAACTATAATGAACCAATTCAAAAAATCTATAAAAAATATTCTGGAGTTAAAAAGACAAAATTGAGAGATATAATACAAAATAACTTCTACAGATTGCTTTTAAAGAAAGATAAAAAGATTAAGGTTAGAGAAATAAGAGCTGACATTGATGATGATTTAATATTAGTAAATATTAATGGCAAAGAATTCTTAAAACTTCAAATAAGAGATGTAATTAAGAGAAAGTATCTGTTTTTCTTTATTGATTCATTAGAAATTGATTTATTGAATATACAAGAAAAGAACATATTTCAAGCCTTTAAAGAATTAGAAATTGACGATTTTGATGATGAAAAAGCTATTAATATAGTTGTAGAAGAATTAGATAAATTTCTTTCAAAAAATTTGCTAAAAAATGAAATTGCTAAATTAGAGATTTTGTTAAATGATAGAATCTTTAAATTATATGAATTAAGTGAAGAAGAAATAAAGTATATCAAAGATAGTTTTTATTAGATTACTAAATCTTAGAAAATTAATTGATTTTTTACCTTTTACTTATCTTTTTGAAAGAAATTAAACAATTACAACACTTGTAACTCTTCCAACAATTATAAATATTGCAAATTTCATTAATAATACAAAGGGCAAAAAAGAGTATTTGGAAGACTATAACAATATCATTAGAAAATAAAAAAGAATTAGAAAGAATAAAATGTGAATTGGAAACATTTCACGAGAGAGATTTTAGAATAGACATTGCTGTAAGCCATATTCTTAAAACCTATAAAGCTATGAAAAAATTAGTACAAGATAGAATAAAAGATGACAAATTTTATAAATTAATTTGATAAAGTTAAGATATTTCTCGGTTTTTAATCCAATTTTTCATAGAGGTATAAGAAAATTCTAAGGATTGATAATCTTTATCAATATTTTTGCCACACATTTTTCTTATATTTTGAATTAATTTCTCATCTTTAATTTTCATTAAAACTAATTTTTCTGCATTCTGATATATTAACATGTTGAAAATCATGATTTTATTATCTTCAAATATATCTTCATAATGGATAAGAGGTTCCTTTCGTTGGTTATTAAAATTATGAATTAAAATTGCGAATTGTGGATCAATTGGAAAATAAAAAGTTGTATTTTTATTAAAAATTAAAGTTGGTTCAATTCGGTCTTGTTGAAATAGGTAAGAATTTAGGAATTCGGCATTATTATATACAACTGGTGAATCTGAAGTAATAAAGGGAATATTAGTTCTATTTGTTGCAAGGGTTAGTTGAGACCAATTGAAAATTTTTTCAAGTGTATTGTTTTTAATCATTTGTTCGTGAATTTTTTTTATATAATTCTTTGTTACCTCCGCTGGCTTTTGAACAATATATACATTCATTATAGATTCATTAAATTCTTTATCAGGCATTTCTTTTAAATAAATCAGATCCTTTTTAATTTTTTGTTGAAATTTTGGTGTTCTAACTAATTGGCTCATAATAAACTTAAAAATTGGTAAGGTTTTGATAAACACTATATCTATAATTTCTCTAATATTCCTAAATTCAATGGAGACTTGGCTTTCAATATCACTTAAATATTCTTCTATTTCATTAGAGTAAAAGAGCTTTCTAACACCGATGTTCTTTAATGATGTTTTGAAAATAGGTTTATTTTTAATCTTATCATGAGCATAAATTAGATATTCATTTCTTTTTGGTTTTCTAAAAGTTTGTTTTGTAAATTTTGATGATTTTTTAACATATTTCGAGGATAGATGTGAAAAATTTTGTAAATATACTACTGGACAAGTATGTGGGCGTTCTACAATTAATTCTTCATTTATGTTCTTATTTCTTGAATTAAGATTGTTTTCTTGATATTCTTTTTTGTTTTCATAATTATTCATAATTTGATTCAGTATTTAATGAGTATGTTCATAAAAGTATAGCTGACAAATTACTTAAACATTTGCATTCGACAAAATTTGTGTTTTGTTCAACTTATTTAACGTATTAAGTAAATTTACTCTAAACCTTACACCTTACTTCTTTCAATTTTTCTCAATTTCAGTAGCTACCAGTTTAAATAATCGATTCAAGCAAAAGACTTAAATCCTTAAAAGACCAATATTATTCATGGAGAAAAAACCTGAAGATAAGTTGGAAGTTGAAATTCGCGAGCATTCGGACGCAGATTTTTTCCTTGAAAAATGTCCCTCTTGCGGTAGTGAAGAAATTACACGTAAAACATCCAAAAATTAATAGACTGGTTAGGATCAATAGATTACGTGACCATTGATTTTTCCAACTGGCTTGAAGCAGGCGTGAAACAGTTTTTTCGCGATGAGCAAATTCTAAGGTGCGCGTTCCATGCGCCTCAGCTTTTAAATAGGAGTTATTAAAAGAGTTAACAAGGCTTAAAAACGAGAAATATTAAGACGAAATTAAGGAATTGGCTTTCTTAAGACGCCTTTCTTTAGATGTGGAGGCAAATAAAGGTCGTAAGGCACAGGTAGAACTATTATCTCCCGATTCTAAAACCGCCTGGCAAATCTACTTAAAGCTGCGCTCTATATTTTCATCAGGCATACCGGTTAAAATTGACAATACCTTGAGAAAGTTTTTGCATGATACATCCTTTACTCAATGGAAAGGTGCAAATTTATTCAAAGAAAAATGCCGGTCCTTATTTCCTAAACGTGGTCTGACGGACAAAAGTCTTGATTTCTTTAAAATAAAAGTGTATCGAGCGTTGAGGGCTGTGATTCGATATTTCCGTAAAGAATTAGAAGAATTAAAATCGGGGTTTGAAGATGCTAAATATTTAGTTATAACCAACCCTATTAACATGGATAAATACAAAAAAAGAGGATTAAGAAAAGCCTTGGCAAAATTTCCGTGGCTTCGACCACTCCGGAGAATAATTACAAAATTCTATTATCAATTTCAAGTTTCACCTGCGAAAAGATGTTCTTTAAAGTAATTTTGCCTCTTAATTTAAATTTATATAAAGAACATTAATGAAGTTAATTATTAAAGATATAATCAAAATATATTTTTTATTAAAATTAATTTTACAGATAATTTTTGCATTTCAGTTTAACTCTAATTGATAAAAAAAATTTGTTAATGATTCATAGTAGTATGAATTATCTTAACAAAATCCAATTGATAAATTTTACATAATTAATAGATTATATTTACTCATTCTTATTTTACAGATATTAGTTTTTATAGTATAGATTCATTATATAAGATGCTAAGCAACATTATAATGTAAAAACTCCTCTAAAATCAGGAATACCGCTTTCAGTAGACACTCCTGCTCCAGTTAACGCTATAGCACTTTTTGAATTAAAAAGTAATTGTGCGGCGTTATGTATCTTTTTTCTTTCTATTAATTTAGTAATCTTTGTGCTCATTTAAATCAAAATAAAATCGTTTAAAATAACATATTTTAAATCAAATTTAGTAATTAATTTCTATAATTTTATAATTGTTTATAAATTGATTCATTAAATTATTAAATTCTATTTTAAAATTTCGATTTTAAATCCTTAGTTCATTGATAAAATCGTAAAAAATTAAAATCATCAAAATTTTTATTTTTTAGCATAGCTCGTCTTTTTTTAATTTTTTTTTTTTAAAAATGATGATTACTGGATTTGGAATTATTTTAGAAGACAACATTCTATATTGTTCAAACGAAGATCTATATAACACATTTGAGATAATTTTATTTGTCTCAAAACTTTTAAGTAGCTTTAACCCAAATCAGACATGGCGTTTAAATAATATTTACCTAGAACGCTCTAAAAAGGAAAATGAGCGTATTATAATAAGACATTATGTTGCTGAAGGAAAAATTATGTTCATTTTCGTTAGTGGAAATTTCAAAGAAGGATCTCAAGTAATACGCAACATGTTGGCCGAATTCTTCGAAAAAATTAAAACACATTATAGTACAATTGATATATTAAAGCAAGCTTCACATATTCCGGTTTTTAATGAAATTATTCACAATATAACCAATTTTTTATGGAATAAATACGAAAATCTATTAGAAAAAGAAGAAATAAAGCAGAAAATTAACCACAGTAGTACTAATAAAATTTTGTATGGTGGAATTTCCACCCAAGGATTACCTATTATTTCTCAGCTATACGACAAAACTCTTTTAAGCAATTTAAATAAAGAGAAAAATAAAAAAAATATTGATTTATTTAATTCTTCACTTTCAGCACACTTAGCTACGATCGAAATGAATGCTCTAATTCGAGCGCAGGGTTGCGTGAAAGAAATTCACATTGTAGATTTAGAAGATAAGAAAAACAAGAAAATTATTTTATACGATAGTATTAATTCTTATTCTTTATGCGTTTTTGCATCTGGAGATTTTCTTGAAATCTCCAGCTTTATGAAGTTATTGAAGCTTCAACTCTCTAACGAAGAGACTTTACAACAAGAATTTTCTGGAGATTTAAAACCATATAGATATTTAGAGCAATTTTTTTCAGATCTCGAGAAAGAGTTTTAAATTAAAAAAAAGTTGTGTGTTTCACTTATTTATTTTAATTAATTAATTGGATCACAATTGGCGGGTTTGTTCCTTAGACTCAGATGAGGAAATAATCCGTGAATTTGCGCTATGGCTAATTTTACCACTTTCTTTTTCTCTTTTTTTAAATTTACGTAGTAAACTGGAAAATTTAAGGGATTTTCCTCGATAATCCAGCTCAGAAAGGGCTTGATCTTGATATGCCTGAAAAATTTTGTTAGAAAATTCTTGCCAATCACGACAAATTGAGAGGGTTTCTTCATCGTTTCTTAAAAGAGTTTTGTGTGAAATGATGCGAACGAATGCTTTAACAAGGGGTTCCACAATCTCTGAGTAAGCACCTTTAAGCAAATCGCGAATAAACTCATCTGCGGGATACCATTCAGTAACTCTCTGAAGATCACGATGTATTTGGGTCAATAGTACATTAGCTGGCCCTTCCCATAGTTCCATGATAAGAGCATCACGATGAAATCTAGGAAGCGATAAAAAATCTTCCATGACACCATGCCCTCTAAAAAATGAGATTGCCATTCTTATCAAAGCTGGAGCTTCGTTACATACCACAATTTTTTGCAACATTACAAGTTCCCGTAATCTAAAGCGTCGTTTTCGTTCAACGATGTCTTCGATTTTTTCCAATTCTCTTATTCCCGCAATTAATTGTTCACCAAAATGAATATATTCAGAATAAACCTTGAAAGTACCTGCAGCAGTTCTCATAGCTGTCTTATTTAAATCGTTAATTTGGTTTATCATTAGAGGAAAAGAGGATATAGGAACTCCAAATGCAGTTCTAAATTGAGAATATAATGTTGCTTCATGTGCTATTCTCAACATACCAGCCGCCAGACCAAATCCAATATATAATCTTGACAATGAAAGAACAACCCCCACAATATCAGCTAATCCTTTTTCAAGGGGACCAATAGGATACGCAACAGCACCATTATATGTGATTTCTGCTGTTGGCAATTCTGCTGTTCCTAATTTTGGTTTAAGTCTATCTATCGTGTATGAATTTCGTATTTCTTTCTCTTTATTTTGTGGCAACCATGAAGGAACAGCAAACGCAGCTATTCTAGTTGAAGATGGAGTTCCTTTAGGTTTGGCTGTTACAACGGCATAATCTGTATGTGCCGCCGAGCAGAAAAACTTCTGACCATAAATCCTCCAACAATTAGAAATACCGTCAGGACCTTCAGCTTCCTCGAAAACAGCTTCGGCAAGATTAGTAGGAACATCACTACCTCCTTGAATTTCACTAACAAATTGAGACCCTCTGCCATACTCTCCATTACTGTATTCGTCTGAACCATCTCTAACATGTGCGAGAATCTTTTGAGCCTCGGGACCTAAAGAATCTTCATACTGCTGCATGAGCCAGACCATTCCATGTGTACATGCAACTGGACACATGACGCCCGCTTCGCTATTCTGATATAGCAAAAAAGTCTTGGCAAACCTGCTCCAGGGAGTATTTCTATTAGGATCAAACAGTCCAAGGCTAAAAATTTCCCGCTCTAAAGTTTCAGTTTCGGCACAGCGCTCTATACGATCAATTCTATGATTATGAGCATCGTAATGCTTAATTTTTGTGACTTTTATTCTATTTTCAAGGTCGTTGGCCTTATCAGCTAAATCTCTAAATCTAAAAGACACGTAATCCGAAAGAGCACGAAGGTCCCTATCGATTTTTTCAAATTCATTTCCACAATACTTCTTTACTAAAGCTTGTAAGAATTCATCATCGCGGTAATAATTAAAATTGTCTCTCACAAACAAATAATCGTCAAACGAATAAGGATTATTTCGATTTCCTTCTTCCTCGAGTTGAGCACACACTTATTTTTTCACTTCTTATTGTTCTTTCTTTATTTAAAAATTTCTAAGTCAATATTAATATTAATTAATAAAGTACATAAATGTTACTCAAAATGGAATTGCCTAAATCTAAGAGAAGAGTTTAACATAATATTGAAGAACAATTCTTAAGTTCTTATTAAGGCTTTTAAATGTAAATGTACATATTTTTTGCGTGTTAAATTAAGAACGGAAAAAAGAGTTGAAATGACTTAAAAAACAATTGAATCCATTGAAAAAATAGTAGATGAGAATTATAACTAAAACGAAGATTAATTTTATTGTCCAAAAAATTAGCAAAATTTTTCCTTTATATATAATAATAATGGTAATTAATTGCGAACATTGATAAGACAAATTAGTGAAAAAAGTTGAGGAAATCAGTAAATTATTACACTCCGTTTATATATAAATTCGGAAATACAATTAAATAGTGTAAAAAAAAGTTAAAAGAGCTAAAAAATGCCTCTCAAAAGTAGTGAAAAGATTCAAACAAAAAAGTTTCGGATATACCCGACCAAATCGCAAGAACGCCAACTTCACGAAGTTTTTACGATTTACAATAGAATGAAAAGAATAGGATACAAGCTACTTTTCAACGGAAAGGAAAACCCTAACAATTGGAACGAAGAGAGAGAGGGATTGAACAAAAAAGAGAAAGAGAAAATCCGCAATTTGAATACTTCTATCTAATTAAATTATTCAGTTTTTTCATTTGCTTCTTTGGATACGGTTTTTTCATTGGCAGGGCTTACTGTTTTTGCATGAGATCGTGCTTTATTACGTGTAAATTTCTTTACATTAATTCTTTCGGTTCTTTTGATATCAGATTTTCTGGATCTTTTTATATCGAGTTCAACTATCTCAAACTCTTCGTCAGGTGACACATCTTCTTTATCTTTTCCCCCTTCAGGGATAGATATGAGCTTACTCTTAATAACTACTGAACTCGATAATGGATAAATAGTTTTGGCTACTCTTCTTATTTGGTTTTGGAATTCTCCGAATATCATCCCAATAATGAATTTTTCGTGATTTAAGGATTTGACAAATTCTTTTAAAATATCAGTCATAATTTTGCGAATTACAATTTGCTGAGAGCTTCTAGCTCTTTTGATTGTATTACAAACTGTTGTTACGCGAAAAATATACTTATCTTTAGTTGTCAAATTTTGAATTGTCTGAATTTTAGTGTTGCCTCTTCCTATAAGAGATCGTACGAAATCATTAGTATATTGATGCCCAATAAAAATAGTATCGCATTTTTTAGCTTCAGGATTTACATTTACTACTTGAAATTTCAATTTTAAATTAATATCATTGTAATCTTGGGTGAAATTAAATAATAAGGTCTCCAATGTACGATTCAAAATGTTTTCTTCTAATCCAATAATTTCACCTATGTTTCGAAAATTAAAGGTTTTAGGAGCTATTACTTCGTACCAGACTTTATCCTTATAGGAAACTTTAGACTTTGCTTTTTTTTTCCTTTTAGCTCTTTGACTCATTTTATTCAAATTCCATGTTTATTCTTCTAACAATTTCGGGCATAATCGTGCGGGAACGGCTAATTATCTCGCTACTAATGTTCTGATTTTTTCTGGATCGTATCTAAAATCTTTTTCTAAAACCTTTTTCTTCTTATAATACTTTATTAAACGATAAATTTTTGATTCTGTACGTTGTAATCCTTTTTTTCCTTGAAGATCCTTACGGTTTGACTCAAGATGTTTGCGGATCGTTAGCGCTCTTTTTACCAAATTCGTTAGATCTTCCGGTAAAGTGGATTTAATCTCATTTTCTTCAAGAATTTGTCGCATTTTTTTTCCTGCTACAACTTTTACTAAGGGTATTCCATAACTATCCCTTAATATGATTCCAATTTGAGATTTAGAAAATCCCCTTTTAGCTAATTTTACTACTAAATTCTCTGTTTCTTCAGCAGATCTTTCGACCCACACCGGTTTTTCTAAACGTGGAGGTCGTGTGCTACCACTTTTTCCTTTTTTTCGCGAATGAAGCCGTGCCATTTTCTTGTTATGACAAATTAATGAAATATTGATTTAAAAAATGTTCTAAATTCTAATTATACTTTAGAAGGAAGGAAAATAAATAAAATTTTGTAATTTTAAGAGTTTAATAATTTTTTATAACGCTGATATTTTTTACTATATCATCCTCGCATAATTCTAAATAAATATTAGTTTATTATTAATTATGGAAGATAAAAATGAATTAATATATTTTGTAACTGGTAATAAGAACAAATTTACCGAAGTTTCAAAAATCTTTCATAATGAAAAAGTAAAATATCAATTAAAACAATTGGATATTAAGACAATTGAAATTCAAGCTACTACAATTAAAGAGGTAGCTCTATTTAAATTAAATTCCGTGAAAGAAAAAGTAAAAGACTCATTTTTCATCGAAGATGCTGGCTTTTTTGTGGATATTCCGCTTAATGGTTTTCCAGGTGTTTATTCTTCGTATGTATTTAAAACTATCGGGAATGATGGTATTTTAAAGTTAATTAACGATTTTAAAAACACCGAAGCCCATTTCGCTGCTGTAATTGCCTTGTATTTTAAACCTTCAAAAGAAAGCTTCTTTTTTGAAAGTACAGTAAAGGGAACGGTTTCTAGAACAAAAAGAGGAAAAGGTGGATTTGGTTTTGATCCTATTTTTATTCCTGATGTAATTCCAGATAAAACTTTTGCAGAACTTTCAATGGAAGAAAAAAATGAAATATCTCATAGAGGATTGACCCTGAGAAAATTAATCTCTTTTCTTAAGGAAAATTAAAATTAATTCAACTAATATTGAATTAATATTAGTTGATGTAAAATCTTAGTTAGCATTTAAGACATCGAATAAACTCATTTTTTTTTTAATTCGTTAAGTTTTTCAGTTAATCTTATGACATCTTCTCTTAACCTTTCATTTTCTTCAAGTAAAGCTTTTGTTATAGACACTACTTGTTTTTTGGAAAATAAGCTATCATCCATAATTTCTTGAATTTCCGCGCTTCTAATCTGAAGGTTATTATCTATATAAAGAATTGTTAAAAGTTCTTTGAATTCTTGATTATTATTAATGAAATCGTGAAGTTGTACATACGGAAATGGAAATTTAGACCGTCCTTTAATAATTTTTTTATTTAATTTAACTTTGTGGTTGGTATTACAAATCTTGCACCTATAAGTTCTGGATACTACTTCGCTATTATCATCAGGCATAATTCATAAAAAAGATTTTATTTCTTATAATTTGAAGAAAACATTTCATTTTTTTATACTTTTAGAAAAACATTTTTTTTCCGGTTAACTTTTATAATTTAAAGGTAATATATATGAGAATTGAGCATCATTGTGCTTACGCATTTTATTTTTATTTTTTAATTTATGCTTTATGGAAGGGGACCATCATTCCCGGATTTGCGGTTTTATTAGTAATTTTTTCAGGCATGTTTCCTGATCTTGACATCATTTATTGGTATTTTAAAACTAAAAGAGGAAAAATGGGAACAAAATTTCAACATCATTTATATTTCTGGACACATTGGCCTTTAAGTTATATTCCTCTTATTTTTTGTTTTATAATTAGCTTGGTTTTCAATTTTTATCCCGAATACTTCTTGGCTCCTGTGATAGGTATTTATTTCGGTCATTTATTTTACGATAGCATCGCAACGGGCGACGGAATTATGTGGGGGAAAATGCCATGGAAAAAGAAAAGATATGCTCGGTATGTTAATTTATTCGCAAGCAGAACGGATGGTTATCATGGATTATTCTGGACTGCACGATATCGTAAAACGATTTCTTTTAAAATTGGCCATTTAGCAGCATTAGGTTGCATAATAGTTATTTTTTATTTTCAAATAGTATCTACAAAAATTGATATTTTCTATATTCTTTCTATAATTTTTTTTTTAATAAATATACTAATTGGCTTAAAAAAAATCCCTTCTGAATATTATAATGAACCCCCTGAAGGTCGATACGCCGATTATAGAAAAAATCAGACTTATATCAACGGTTTAAGCGAAAAAAATAGAAGGAAGCATTACAAAAAATATTCGGAAATTATTGAAAATGCTCAATAGTACTCATCCTTTAAGATCCATTTTTTTCAAATAATTTAAAATCTTAATATAGAGGTCCTTTTCTGCTTCTTTTTTACTCTTAGATTCTTTAGACTTTAAATTCGCTTGTAATGGAATCAATATTCTATTTTCGTGATCGAGGATCTTCGGACTCTTGGCTATCCACTTAGGTTGGTGATCTGAGCCGTAATTTGTAAATTCTGGTATTATAGTTGGAGTAGTTCGATATTTTTTTTGTATGTATTCCAATAACTTATTTTTATTAAAAACGGTGGAATCTTTAACGATGATATCCCAATCGTCGTAAAATTTATTAATAATTTTTTTTTCTATTAAAGAAACATTTTCTGAATCAAGATAAAGAGCACCATTAATTGCCTCAAAAACATCTGCTAGAATTCTTGTTCCTTGAATTTTTTGTTTTTGGGATTTAATAACGAATTTTTCTAAATTAAAATATTTTTCTGCTATTATACTGAGGATTTCATCATTTTCCAATTTCTGTTTAGTTTTTGTAATTTCGCCAGGATCTTTGGCTCCTTCTTTAATTTTCTTTAAAATAAAAATTAATTTAATAATAGCGTCTCCTAAAGTCTCTAAAATTTCGTAATCTGGTATATTTTTTTCTTTTCCTAATTGTGGCGTTGTTAAAGCTGCTTTCAATAATTTTTCGTTTTTAAAATTATAATTTATGATCTCTTGTAATTCCTTTAGGTTCTTCTTTTTTATTTCTTTACCGGACATTTTCCCTATTTAATAGTATATTTAGATAAATTTAAAAATTTATACAATTCTTTATTAGTTATGGAAAAAGCAAAATTAGGTAAAATTCTCTCCATGATTAAACAGATTGAGAGAATTAATTTAGAATTCGAAAAATATCTATCTAATTTGGAAATTATATCCAGAGATAATATGCTTAAAGAAATTGTTTTTGATATAATTAAAGATAATAAAATATTTCAAGAATTACAAATAAGCGACGAAGGATTGCAAGTTGGTAAAGACGTTCTTACTTCCATCTCATATTATAATTTATTGGAAGAAATTATTTCAAAAATTCAAAATGATCCTTCTCAAAAAGAGCATTATTTAAGAGAATTCTTTAGTATATTCGATGAGATCTCTGAAAATGACAAGAAGGTATTAACACAATCTCTAATAGAGAAAGATATTGAATATTTAAATCGAGAGTTAAATGGCATTTTGAAAATATTTAAAACAAAAGATTTAGAATGAAGAATTTAATAAACTATTAAACTATTCCTTTTTTTCACCTAGATATGTGAGAATTTTAATTAAATCCAGTAAAATTTTTGCGCCTTTTAATTTTATTTTACGAGACATCACTTTTTTTACTATTTGAGCCGTAGATATTTTTTCCGTAGCGATATCTAAAAAAGTTCCCGTATCTGTCTGGAGAAGCGCGTCCCATCCTAACTTCTTTTTTTCCAAGTTTTCTTGAGGTTTATTAACGACACCTTCAACATTTACATTGTCATTTTTGAACCTTATTAGCGCGGCATATTTTCCATCTATAGGATTTAAAAGTATTTTTGTATCTTTAATTTCGTATAAATCTCTGAATTCCTCATCGCTATTAAGCGGTTCTAATAGCGTACTTATAACTCTAGCAAAACACCTTGCTCCTTTCTTTTTCAAATTCGTTTCTAACATAATTATTTTTTCTATTATTATTATTTTAAGATTAAATCTTATTGAATTTAAATTTTTAAAATTTTATTAAAAATCTAAAGTGAATTTTTTTCCTAAAAAGAGAAATTAGTCAAACAAAAACAGAAATCAATAACCGGCGTCTCCTGTACCTCCAGTGAAGAATTCTTCATACGCTTTCCTGTCTTGGTCAGAGATCTTGTTCCCTTTAAGCCTTTCTTTGACAATAATGGGTGCTATTTCTTTATCGTCGTGTTTTATATGTATTCGTATTTTGTATTCATTTCTTTTTTCTGAATCTAAATCAAATTCATCATCGCAGGCTTTACAGTAAAGTTTTCCGTTTCTGGGGATCAGCATATTTCCACATATGTCGCAGAATCTCATGTTTTATAAGATCACCTGTTTTTTTTCAAAACATAAATTTAAATTTTTTGTTTTTCCTTTTATTTTTGATTTTTTTTAATCAACTTTATTATAAAATAAAATTCCATATATAAATTTATCCAAAAGTTATTATAAATTCGAGTCATTCGAAAATTTATTTTTTATTATGGTCTAAATTAACTACTTTGATAAATATATTATTAAATAATAGTCTAAATTAACTACTTTAATAAATATATTATTAAATTGTTAACAACATTACTAGATTTAGTCTTTAACGAGTATTTAATTAAACAAATACTTAATTGAACATATAAAATTCAAAAATGCCCCCCAAAAGTTCCCGTAGTAACAACATCAACTTCCTCAGCGTTAATACTAACTCTTTGTTCTGCAACAATATTAACCATTTCCTCTACGGTGACTACAACTACATCACCATTCTTAATCTTCTCATTAATTTCCGCGTATGTTTTAGTCAATATATCACCAAGAAATATTCGAATTCTTTAATTTTTAAAATTTTATTACATACATTAATTTGTATTACAGCAAAAAATATTCAAAAAACAATTATTGATAATTGTTTCATTTATAAATATTTAATGTACGAAATATTCATATATAACATAAAATATGTAAAATACCGTAACCTTTATTCTTTACAAAGACTAGAAAAACCGTAACCTTTATTCTTTACAAATATCCTTATTTGACCACTCAGCAAAAACTTCTTGATTCATTCTATCCTCGAATTCGATCAAGTCTTTTATTAAAGGTTTTCCAGATAAATAATTGATTATCGTTTGTCTAAAATCATCCAAGGGCTCTAAATCTTTAAGCCAATTATCCCTTTTCAGCAATAACTCGTATTTAACTCTATTGGGAAAAGCCGAACCCGTTTCGAAAATCAGAATTGTTAATATATAATACATACAAATTGCATCATCCTCAAAAAACATAAGCTCCCCATACTCGGAGTATTTGCCTAAATTTCTTCTCATATTTTCTATACGATCAACTAATTCATCAAGATGATGTTCTAATATTCTCTGAGTTAAAATTTCTCTATTTTTATAGTAATTCTCAAGATCAATACCACAAACAGTTAAAAAATAATCCCGAATAGAATTATCTTCATCTAAGATGTCAGAAAGGCTAGATAATAGGCGTAAAAATTCAAATTTTTCCATAATCATTATAGGAAATCTATTAATATAAATTTAACTAGACCTTTATTTACTACCAAGATAATGAGTTTCATCAAATTTGGAAGTGTTATCTAGTTCTTCATACTCGTTATATGTCTTACCGCCCAATATATTAAGGGGATCGGATTTTATCTTATCAACAAGTTGCGAAGTTGTCTCACACCCCTCGATCTGTCGAATAATCCCTAAGGCTATTTTTAGTTGCTTAGTAGATTTTAGACCGATTTCTCTAGCGAACAAGGCTTGTCTCAAATATCCTTTAGCGTTAGGATCCTGTCTCTCTTTTATCCATGTCGCCCACTCAAAATAAGTTGCCCCTAATAACCTTGCCTCAAGGCGACCATGTACTTCAATTAACTCTTTATCTCTAGACCATTTAATAAACCAACCATTAGGGTCATGGGTAGTAATCTGACGCAAAGCTGTGTATATTTCAATACTAATGTATTTTTTCTCATCAGGATCCTCACAAAGATCTTCACCTTTCCTGTACAATTCTTCTATGATTGGTCTTAATATTTCCCTCTGAAGATTCTCAAACCCATCAAAAGAAGTTCTAATGAATTCTGAAACTATCTGTTTATTAATTTTACCATCATACGCTGACTTCATAATCTTGGAGATATGACTTAATGAAAGACCAATCGAAGACAACCATAAAATATCATAAGAGGGGGTGTTTCTTATAGTAATCCCTTTACCAATACCTCCAGGTCTAATATTACAACCTCTCTCTCTAAGATTTCTCTTTCTAATTAGAAATTTCTCCCTTATAAATGCATTTTGATACCATTTATGGAACTCAATTATTTCGAAATTCAGTCCAATTATTTCAATGTAATCTTTTACTTTTTGTTTTATTACCTCGATTAACGATTTTGGAAATTCATCAATCGTTTGGTTCCCGTATTTCTTGTAACAAGAACAGCAAAACCTTAATTCAAAAACATTGTAATTCTTGTACTTGCGCGGACTTATCGGAATATGAAGCCTTCTACTACACGATACGCAATAATTGTTTAAATGCGCTCTATTAATTCCTACTGCTCTTTCAAGCCTAAAAAGCTCGATTTCTCCAAGTTTTTTATTTAAAAAAAGTCTATTTTGTGCTTGTATTTTAACGATCTCGACGAATTTACGTTGCGCGCTCCCGTCTCTAATTGATACTGGCGCAAATTCGAGTCTTTCTAATACAACGATACTTAGACCAAATGATAACAATTCAATAATATGGTTTTCTTGCGAATCCCTTAAATCTATTTTATTTAGTAAAACATATATTTTAACGATATATGGGCTGAGCGAAAATATATTTAAGACAAATTCGTCGAACATTTGTTTGGTATTATTTATCGTACAAGTAGCATCGACCACGAAAATGGCAATGCCGACGTCTGAAAAAACATACTCGCGCTTCGGCCCAAAGAAATAACGTGCTATATACTTCTCAACCCCGCCTATATCCCAAATATTTAAATCGATCTCACCGTCGAAAAGGAAATTCTCTATAGAAATTCCTCTCGTCGGAAATAAATTAACGATTTCCGTAAATTCGAGATCTAAACAAGCGGTCCTCATAAGGCTTGTTTTACCTGCGTTTGGAGGTCCGAACAACAAAACTTTAATCAATAAATCAACCTTCTACTGTTCTTTGAACAATTTTCATCATAATTAATTCTAAAACCTATAAATTCTCTTTTCTTTTATATTCTTTAATCTTTTCTTCTGTCTTTTTCATTACTTTTTTTTATCGCTCTCAATAATATTTCTTTTTTAAGTTATTAATTTAAGTCTTTTAACCATTTTCGAAAAGCATTTCCAATTTCTTTCCATAGTAGCTCTTCTTTTTTAAGAGTCATTTTATCAGGATAATCAGATACAAGTATGAAATCTTTTTTTTCTTCTCGATAGAGAGGGCTTTCGGGGCTGTAAATTTCAAGACCAGAAAGATCGTACGTCCATCTATCTATGGCCTCTATTAGATAATTTTGTTCCTTGATATTGATTACACTTTTCAAGGCAATTTGCCTACAATTAAGACATAATAATTCATTATCGAAGTTAGATAGCTCTAAAATCCAGTTGTCTATTTCTAACTTTAATCTATAGCTACTATGGAGCCCGTAAATAATCGCTGAAAAGAAATATAATTTATCTAAAATTATTTCTTTACAACCCGAGCATAAATTTTCCTTATTTTTCATACCAATTTAATAGTTTCTTTTTTATATAATATTTTAGTAAACGATTATATTACGCAATTACTATTAGAACAAGTCATCATCAAAGAGATTTATTCCTTCTTTTAGGATGATTATCTTTAGTTCAATAGCAACATCCAAGAATTTTATCATTGAATTTGGTATATTAATAGCATTATTCAGAGACATAATCTCTCTATTCAAGTCTTTATTTTCGTTTGAATAATTTAATGCTTTTTTAGTTAACATTAGTTCTTTTAGGAAGAAAAGCTTATTTTCTTCCCAATCTTCATACAACTCAAAAAGTTTTTCGTAAGATTGAGACGCTCTATAAATCAATTCAATTACGTAATCTGAGCCTGTAAATCCTTTCTTTTCGCAGAAATCAATGATTCTTGAGTCCACTTTAACCCATTCCAATTTTTCGCGGTCGGTCATAGACTTAAAACTTTTTCGTTCCGATTTTTTGCCTTCTAACTGAGTTCTCGTTCTTTTTTCCATGATAAGCTTCAGCTTTTTCCATTAACCAATTTTAATTTTATTTGGCTAGATTTTTTTTGAATTCTATTTAATTTAATTTAATTTGATTTAATCTTAAGACTGATCAATATAATTTGTGCAAAACCAATCTACAAAAATAATTTCGTTGCCTTTTAGTTCGAAACCTAATTGTGCTTTCTCTAACGCGTTATAGTACAGCTTTTTAGTATCTGCCGAAATGTTGAACATAAGACAATTGTTTTTGTGCAGAATGTAATTCATTATTAAGCGCGATGTTCTACCGTTTCCGTCAAGAAAAGGATGGATTTTTACGAAACGATAACTCGTTAAGCAAGCAAGCAACACGGGGGTAATAACCTTTTTATTTCGAGCGTACCACTTAAACAATTCGTTAAGTAACGGGACAACCTTATCCGGAGAAGGTGGGACGAAGTCGCTACCAGAAATAAAGACGCGCTCCTTTCTAACGATTCCGGCAAATAAATTTTTATGAGGGTGCGCCGAAAAAAGTGTTTCGTGCCACTTCTTTACTAAGTCCATAGATAGCTCAGAATCCGTAGATATCAAATCTTCGAAACATTTCATGTGACGTTGCGCTTCTTGAATGTCTCTTAATGGTTTGCTAATTGGAACGCTTTTCTCTTTTATGGCAAGCTCGGTTTCTCGTAGCGACAGAGTTGAGCCCTCTATTTTTTGCGAATCGTAAGTGAATCTTACGCCGAAATTTTCGAGGTTTTTTTCCTTGAGAGAGACAGGTTGCTGATTCAATGTTTTTGCGTGCTCGTTTTTAATTTCTAAGATATTTAAGGACCACCGCTTTTTGAAGATTTCAATTATAAATCGTTCCGTTACATAGTTGAAGTCTTGAGGAAATTGGGTAAAACCTAATTCTCTTTCGAAAACTTCGACGCTTCCCGGGACTTCGTAAGAATACGACAAATAAAATCTCTTGGAACCTTCTACTGTTCTTTGAACAATTTTCATCTTAATTAAGTCTAAAACCTATAAATTCTCTTTTCTTTTCTTCTGAAGTTTTGAGAATAAAAACTTTTTCAACCACCACTCATCATAACCATAATCAAGACGCAATCTTCTTTAGGTCTTATTCTTAAATCTACAAATTTTGAGATTTCCTTCAAGATTTTTCTTTTAAAGATTAAGTGGATGAATAGGTAAGGGTTCATTTTATAAGCGCTTAAGAGAGTTTTTTTAATTTCGCATACGGTTTTGTTAGGATCGAGCTTAATCAACTTAATCGCACTCTCAGAGGGGAACCCGGTACACCTAAATTGGTACTCGTGCTTGATGGTCTTAGGAGTGTTATATATATTGTTGCTTGAATTTTTAAAGAACGTGTTTTTTTCTGTTAATTGGTTTAAATATTTCATTTTATTTACGCCTCTTGTATTTAATTTTCTTTTTAATTTCTTTTTTTATTATTATTTTCTAATAAAGTTTAAAAATTTCATTTTTAATTTTCTTTTAAAAATTACGATTATTACGAGAATAGAAATTTAATTCGCTCGCCAAAGTTTAGGTGCTTCAACGCCGATTCAGAATAATTATTTCGGTAATTATACAAGCTGGTGACGCAAATTTCGTAATTTATAGGGGTATTAAGCGTCTTAATTTTTTTAATCAAAAATTCTATAGTTTCGACCGTTTCAGGAGTACCAATTACATTGGGATCGGCTTTGTGAAGGAGCACGTATAATTTCACTAGCGAGGGCTCGTTTAAAGATTTAATTTTTTGCGTTACTTCGCCTAAATATCTAACAGCTTTTAAAAAACTTTCACATGGATCATTTATGTCAATCACGTAAATGATCTCGTCGACATTATAAAATATCCCATGCTTATCATTTAAATACCTCTCTCTATATGCCTGTGCACCTCCAAAATCCCACACCCAAAACTTAGTATTGTTTGCGGTATAACATTCGTAAGAAATTCCACGTGTCGCTCTATCAACTAAATTATCGTAGCAATTATTCATGAGGACGTTAAGAATAGAAGATTTCCCCGAGTTGTCGAGTCCAATAATTATTACCTTTTTCGAGTAGGTTTTACGCTCCAATTGCATTATTCCGAGCTTTTTCAGAGCTTTACGGTTTTCTGGATCTTTTCTTAAGACTTTTTTAAAAACCGCTTTCGCTTTTCCAGACTCGTGGACTTTTAAGTAGGAAGACCCAAGAATATACAACACTGAAATTATAACATTAGGGTAATTTTTAATCGAGGGCGTATCCCTTAAACTTACGTAATGCTTACATGTATCAATTGCTTTATTGTAATTTCTGTTTTTATAGTAGAGTTCTAGAAGATGAAAATATCCTTTTTCATAGTTTGAGTCGCACTTAATCAAATATTTGAACGCCTTAATCGCCTTTCCTATTTTATTTTTCCTTTTATAATACATGCCAAGGTTATACAGCATTCTTTTCGTGCTAGGATTTTTTTTTACAATAGACCATTTCTTTTCGATATTTTTTAGATCAACTATAATCTCGAAAATATTATCTATTATTATCTCGAAAGTTAGCGTACGTGAAAGATTTCTAACAGATCCATTACGAATTCGATACTCATATGTTTTTTTCTTAAAATTTAAATTCCTAAAAATAGGTTCTGAATCTGTTATTTTTTGAAATCGATTAATGGTTTCGTCGTATCGCTCTTGACTCATGTAAATATTTGCCAAATTATATCGTACTTGGTTGTTATGAGGTTGTAGCAAAAGAGCCTTTTTATAGCATTCAATCGCTTTTTCGCAATTCATTTTTTGGAAAAAAGCCAGTCCCATTTGATTATAAGCATTCGAAGTCGAATTTATTATATTAGAACGATCCATAAAAAACGCGGGCTGATTTATATCAATTGGATTATTTATTTCAATTGATTTAAGGCAAGCTTCTATAGCAAGATTATATTCTTTTAAATTGTTAAAGATAAAAGCGAGATTATTTAAAGCTTCAGATTTTTGTAAATCGGACAATATCGTTAGATTACTTCTTGATTTACAATTTACTAAGTAAGAATAAATCTCAATCGCATTTTTGTAGTCTTTTGTTAACGCGTAAATATAACCAAGGTCCAAAAAAGAATGGATATTGCTAGGGCTATATTTTATACAGAATCTAAAAATTTTGATAGCTTCGGTAATTTTGCCTTGTTCAAGAAGGGTATTGCCGAACGAATGTAATGTAGAGGCAATGTTATCCCAAATCTCAGAAAGATTAGTCCCTTCCCATTTTGAGGTTGTATTCTGCTCGAATCTGCTCCGTTCGAATAAGAATTGTAGTTCTTCCGTTTCTAAGTAATTTAAAAAACCTTCATATATTAGATAGTTTACTACAGAATCGAATCCGCTCAAAAATCGTTCTGCGATCTCCTCTTTAAATACTTTTAACGCCTTAGGATCTTTGGCGTCTACCAGTTTCTTTAGCAAAGAAAACGCCAAATTTGAGCGAAGTAAGCGCGTATCGTATCCACTTTCCTCCCACGCTTGTAGATTGCTACAATGCCCCCAAAACTCGGTCTCAGGCGTAATCGAGTGAGTCTGGTCTGGAACCGCTTTTGCATATGGACCTTGAACGATTCGATTTTGGTACAAATGCTTGTCGTAGATTTTAGAAGCTTCGTCAATAGAATCAATTTGGTCGTATTTTTTAACGTCTTTTTTATGAATATTCAATACTAAGCGTACGCATTGGAGGAACCTTTCTCCGTTAACGTAAACGAATGTTTTCTTTCCAACCAGCTTGAGCGTTATGTAATTGTTAATTTTATATTCTTTTTTTTCGGTCATTTTTTTATTTTTATTTATCAACCTCGCACTCGTTCCCAAGTTTTCCTTCTTTAAACTATTACCCCCGTCAATTAAATTCTCATCGCTATTAGATTCCATTTATATTTCCTCCGAGTTGCTTTCTTCAATCAATTTTTTTAAATCTTTTTTATCCATTAACAATCCTTTCAATTCTTTCATTTTACCTCAAATTTTTTACTTTTTTTTAAATAATTTTTGAGCCACTTACTGTTCGAAAAATTTCCTCTAAATTCCCTACGATCTCCATCCTTTTTTTCTAAATAATCTAAAACACTTTTCTTAATCATATCAGTGGGAGCAAAAAACCCATGTTCTCTAATAAATTTTAGGGCATCGTCCCAATACCAATCCGGATTTTCTCTCATTAATTGACCAACTACAATCCCCGCACTTCTACAAACGCCTCTGTCACAATGTACCAAAATTCTGCCTACATGCATGTCTTTATCGATGTTTCCATAAATGTTATCTAACTTTTTAAAAGAAATAATTTCGTTACTTTTACAAGGTACGTGAAAGTAAGCAATTGAGGGATTTATTCTATAGGAACTTCTTTGAGATAAATTTACGATAGTAGTAATCTTAAAATTGGATATTTAATTGTATAGATAAACAACTCGAAATTTTTACATGTCAAATTTCTCGCAATAAATTGAAGATAAACCGTTTTGACTCTGGAAAAAGTGCTTATTTTATCGACCGGTATGTTTAACAACAGGAATTTACATTGGTAAAACGTTTGCCGTTTACATATATATTGGTGCTACCACTTTCCAGCTTGAGCGTTATGTACTCGTTAACTTTAAATCCATAAATTAAAGGTTTTTTTGATGTATTTTATGCGATCCTTTGTTTTTTTTAATCGATTGTTTGTTTTTTTTAATCGATTCTTTGTTTTTTTTAATTCGATTCTTTGTTTTTTTTACGATTTGTATGAGAATTGAGATTGTTTATGATGAGAGTATTTAAATAAAAAAGCAAAAATTGTTAACATCATTACTAGATTTAGTTTTAAACGAGTATTTAATTAAACAAATACTTAATTGAACATTATGAATAAAAGTAAAAAAAAAATTATGATTATAGGTCATCGAGGGGCAAATAGTATCGCTCCAGAAAATACCTTAAAATCCTTTCAAATAGCAATTGATCTAGGCGCAGATTACATTGAATTTGACATTCATAAATCAAAAGATGATGAAATTGTCATAATGCACGATGCTAACACACTCGCTACAACTGGTCATAACGGTTTAATAAGACGGATGACGCTAAAAGAATTAAAAGCGCTCGATTGTGGTGAGGGTGAAAAAATCCCCACATTGCGTGAATTGATTGAAATCGCTAAAAAAAATATAAGATTGCAAATTGAAGTGAAAGCAAAAGGGATGTCGGAGCAATTGGTTTCCATTTTAAAAGAAGAAGATCTCGTTGAATCATCTCTTATTTCGTCTTTCCAACATATTGAATTATTGAAAATTCAAAAAATCGCCCTTAACCTTAAGCTTGCTGCACTTGAACCTACTATAACAGGATGGTCGAAAAATTGGGAATATCAGAGCGATATTATTAATAATGTAAAAACTCATAATTATTATGGTATTCATCCCAGATACCAACTAGTTGATCAAAAATTTATTGACTATGCGCACGAAAACAATATCAAAGTTAACATCTGGACTGTTAATACTAAGGTCGCAATGAATAAATTTATAAAAATGGGTGTTGATGGAATAATAACTGACAATATTCCAAGAGCTAAAAAAGTATTAAATCGTTAAAATTTTATAATAAAATATTTTAGTAACATTTCAATATAAAATTTAAAAAAAAGAGTCTTAAAAAAATTACATAAAATTATGTCAACCTTAATTGAATCCAACGGGATTAATTTTGAGAGATTATTTTCACCTAGAGCTATAGGGATTATTGGTGCATCTCTCGACCCAGCAGGGGGAGGTTTTTTCCTTAGATGTATGAGAAATAAATTCCGTGGCCCTATTTATTTGTTTAATCCGAAATTAAGCGGTAAAGATTTGTATGGATATAAAGTTTATAATTCTATTTTAGAGATTCCTGAAGATAAACCTATAGATTATGTAATATTAGCCGTTCCCGCACGATTATGCCCGAAATTATTAGAAGAAATTGGTCAGAAAAAAGTTCCATTCGTTACTATTTTTGCATCAGGATTTCGTGAAGTTGGAAAAGAAAATCTTGAAAAAGAAACATTAAAAGTAGCCCAAAAATATAATGTTAGGATTATTGGACCCAATTGTATTGGAGTGTATAATCCAAGTTCAAATCTTTATTTCGCCTACGATCAATCTAAAAAAGCCGGAAATTTTGGAGGAGTGTTCCAATCTGGAGGTAACGCTCAAAATATAGCTCAGCTTGCTGTTGCT
>JAUWBH010000197.1 GCA_030605085.1 Promethearchaeota archaeon
TTCCCGCAATTATATTGGATCCTAAACCTAATGAGGTTATAATAGATATGTGTGCCGCTCCCGGTAGTAAGGCGACCCAATTAGCTCAAATCATGAGTAATAAAGGAACTTTAATCTTAATTGAAAAAAATAAAAAAAGAATCCCTTCTTTAGAAATTAACTTGCGTAGAATGGGAATTACAAATTCAATCGTGTTAAATTTAGACGCTATTGATGCTGGAAAATTAAATATAAAAGCAGATAAAATTTTATTAGACGCTCCCTGCACAGGGGAAGGTTTGATCCGGCAAGACATTTCCAGGAAAAAAAGTAAAAGTTTGAAAGATATTAATAAGATGGCATTTATTCAAAAGAAATTGTTAAAAGCAGGATTAAGCGCGCTAAAGCAGGATGGAGAGCTCCTATATAGCACTTGTTCAATCGGTCCGGAAGAAAACGAGTTTGTGGTGGATGAAGTTCTTAAAAGCACGAATAAATACTCTATAATTAAGATAAAATATCCATATGGTGTCTCCGGTTTTAATAAAGTGTACGGAATAGCCCTAAGAGACGAATTAAAGTTCTCTCAACGATTATATCCTCACATTTATGATACGATTGGATTTTATTTTTGTCTTATTAAAAAATTGAAATAAAAAACGATATTTTCATTGTTTTTTTCTTAAATAATATCCCTTATCTACTAAATTTAAAGCAATTACATCTTTAGGGCTAAGATCTTGAGATTCAAAACAGTTAACCTGAGATTTAGCTATTGAAATTAATTCCCTTGATTTATTGAAAACCAATAAGAAATCATTCTTTTTCAAAGATGACGGTATTTTAATTATCATCTTTCTTAAAATTTTATTGCCATATAGAATAGATTTCTCTCCATCGTCATTTACAAATATTTGATATCGTTCAGAAAAAGGATGGAGTTTATGTAGAAATTCTGTTCCTTCTAAACTTAAAAAGAATTTATTTCTTTTAATAAATCCAAAATATAATCCTGCTGAATTAATGTCAATTTCTGGGGGGGATATAATAGAATCAAAAATCTTTTTTAAATTATTAGGAATTAAGTGTATCGAAGGATATTTTTTTTCTGAGCTTAATTCGTTTAATGAGATAAATAATTCATATTTTATTTTATTTAAAACCTGTAAAATCTCAGAAAAAACTTCTGAAATTGAATTAACAACAATTTTGTTTTCAATTGCGTTGAGAACTCTAAATTTCCTAATATTTTTCATTATCAATAAATAGAAAAGAGATAATTGATATAATTATTTTATAATTATTTTATCTCAATCATTGGAATAATTAAAAATATCGGATGAAAAGATAATATGGGGCTTAAAAAGATAGAAGATGAGATGGATTTAAAAGAAGCGATGAGAAAGAAAGCTGCTGAACTGAAAATGAAAGAAATTGAAGCAAAAGCATCAACTGACAACCTTACAAAAGAAAGACTCGATGAATTAGCTAAAAACCATGGTATTATCTTAGCCTTAAAACCTGAACTAATGGATGAGGTTAAAATATTGCAACAAAAATACAATATTCCTTCCTCAAGAATTATGACGGAGCAGATTAAAGAGCACGATGTATTGAAGAAATTTTCTAAAATAGATCACGAAAAACTCGGGATGCTCGCGTATCAGCGAGTTTTAATGCGAAAAGAAGAGATAGGGGGGATTGTACCAATATCTGAAGTTTTTGAAATAATAAACACGGGAATTTTAAAAGGAAATGTTAAAATCAAGGATCTAATAAAAGCTTTAAAAATCATAAAAAAGAGAAATGTTATCGAAGATATAAAACAATTAGATTCTGGCGTTACTATAGTTCACTTCTTTCCTGTTCAATATACCGGAGATGAAGTTAAAGTAATTGAAATAGCGAAAAAAAGCGATTTTCTTACTATTGAAATTGTGTGTGTGACATTTAATTGGTCTCAAGACCGAGCCTTAAAAGTTTTAAAATCGCTTGAAGAGAGTGGTTTAGCAAAATATAGCGAATCCCTATTAAAAGGAAAGCAATGGTTTTTCCCTTCTTTATGATATAAGTTATTCTAATTTTATTTTAAATGCTATTTCCCTGTCATCCAATTTAATTATGGTACACCGATTATCTTTTGACAAGATTGAAAATATTTCCTCTAAGTCGCTTTTAGGGAGATTACTAAATTCTTGATTAGCTTCTCTTATTTCGTATATTAAAATTGGATCTAATTTGCCAAAATCGATTGCCCAATCGTAAATATTTTCCGCCCAGAGATCTAATGTTTTCCAATACACTCTTAATTTTTCTTTATTTTTTGATAAATACTTAGCAAGTTTTTGGTCAATTAATTCTTCTACAATTTCTTTAACGGCTTTTTGGCGATCTTGAAAATTTGAGAAAGGCTTTTCGGAATGTAATTGCCTCAAATATAAAATATGAAGAATGGCAGATTTAGCGTAATCGAAAAGAACTTTTGCCCATTCTATTTTCCACGATTCGTAATCTGTTGGATTTTTTTTTTTATCAGGAATCGTGTACATAAATTGGTATTTTGGCTCTTCAATCCAAGGATATTCCTTTAACAATTTTTCGTAATGTGTTAATTCCTTTTCTAAAAGGCCTTTTTCTCCAACTATTTCCTCTTCTAGAACTTGTAGTTGAGATTCTATATAGTCAGCGTGTTGTTCGTATGTACTTTCGTCAATTTGTTCAAATTGTTTAAGCAAAAATTTATCGATGTCGTTAAGACGGCTTTCTATATCGTCTAAACTACTTAGTTCTTTAGTTTCAGAATCCTTTTCAACAATAATAGTACTTTCTTTAGCGGCTTCTTTTTCTTTAAGTTCTTTTTGTCGTTTTAATTCTTTTAATCTTTCGAGTTCTTTTCTTAATACCTCAAGTTCTCTTTCTCTTGCTTCTTTAGAAATTTCTCTTGCTTTATCTCTTTGTCTTTCCATTTTACAATGTAAAATTGTTTTATTTAAATTATTCTCCAAATTGTGCCTTCCAATCTAAATATTGCTGTAAAGCAGCTCCCGTTATCATTGGTTTAATTTTTTTAATAGTCTTTTTGAAATCGTTCATATTAATATCTCTCACTTTAACATCTTGATCAGAATTTTCTAAAAGCCCTTTCATATCTAATTCTCGGATCGGTAACATAATAACTTCACGACATATATTAGCAATATCTCGTCCAGAATATCCGTCTGTTCTAGCAGCTAACTCAATATAATCCTCATCATTTAAAGCGGAATTCACGCCAGCCGTATGAATTTTAAAAATAGCTGTTCTAGCAGGTAGATCTGGAAGAGGAACATATATTCTCTTCTCAAATCTGCTTAACATCGCATTATCAAGGTCCCAAGGGCGATTGGTTGCTCCTAAAACTAATAATGGTTTGTCGTGCGTTGATTTCAAGCCCTGTATCTCGCTAAGAAGCTGAGTTTTCACGCGCCTCTCTCCCCCACTTTCAGAATCTCCTCCTCTTGTTGTGGCAACAGAATCTATTTCATCTATGAATATTAAACTAGGAGCTTTTAATCTTGCGACTTTAAATAAAGCACTGATTAATTTTTCACTTTCACCTAACCACTTGCTTAACAAATCAGCGGAAGAAGCGCTAAAAAAAGTGGCTTTGCACTCCGTTGCAGCAGCTTTAGCTAATAAAGTCTTACCACAACCAGGAGGACCGAATAATAAAACTCCCGACCAAGGTTTCACAGCTCCTCTAAATAATTCTGGTTTTATAATCGGTAAAATTATGGCTTCTCTTAAAGTCTGTTTACAATTCTCTAAGCCTGCTATTTCAATCCATCTTATATTGGGAGATTCAGAAACTATTGTTCCCGAAATCATATCAAGCAGTTCTCGTTCATCATCGCTTTCTTCTCCACCAGTTCCGCCTTTATCGCCACTAGGTCTCGAACCGCTCCTTGGGCGAGCCCCGCTTAATTTTGCTTTCAAGATTTTAGCGCGATTGAGGTAATCCTCAATACTCCTTTCGCACATTTTAATCATATTTGGATTTTTATTAAACTTAACAAATTGGAGTAATATTTCTGCCGCTCGTTGATATTTATTTATAGCTTGACGATATTCTCCTTTATTATCGTGAACAACTGCTGCCCTTGCTTCTTGTTTAGCATACAACAATAATTTTGAATCTGCAGAACTCATAATTAATCATCAATTCAAATTTTTTTTTAAAAATTTCTATAACCTTATAACATAAATATAAACTATCTTAATTATAACATTTTTGATATTTATAGATAATCTAAATAGATAAATGCTTTATCTTATCAAATTAACTTTTTTTCAAAATTTTACTTATTATTTATTATTGATTATACAATTAAATTTCGGACTCCAAACAATTTTATAATATAATATTTATCTATATTATATACAATTCTATATTATATTTTTGAATGTAAAAACAGAAAATTGATGTTATTATGGGTTTTTTAAATGACCTTAGTAAATGGCTTTCGGGTGGAAGATCAAAAAGAGGTAATATCCGGCAGGCTACCATTAGATTAAGAGTTTTTAATAAGCGTTTGGCACGTCAATCAAAGAAATTAGATATGAGTTCAAAATTAGCTCGGGAAAAAGCCGTAAGACTAAGAAGAGAAGGAGATCTTCAAGGATCCAAATTCCACGCAAGAAATTATCTCCAAGTCAAAAATCAAGCAAGATCTGTTGAGGCATTCCGTGCTAATTTAGAAAGCTTGGAATTTAAACTCCAAAACGCCAGTGCTATCAAAGATGTGTCCGAAATTTTCAAAGGAATCGCTGTAGCTGTAGCTGGTTTAAAAAGAAATTTGTCGATTCCGCAAATTACAGAAATGATGAATGATATTAATATGGACATAGAAGATTTTGATGTTACGCAAGAGATTGCTACGGAGGGAATGAGCGACATGACGCTCGATACTGCTGTAACAGACTCTCAAGTAGAAGAATTTTTAGGAGAAGTTGATACTGAGATTGGTATTGAAACGGGTGTAGCTTTGCCAGATGCGGGTGGTGGGAGCCAAAAAATAAGAGAGTTAGAAGAAGAATTAAACCGTCTTAAATCAAACGAATAATTAAGGTCTTTTTTGTTAAATCTCTTTTTTAGATAAATTATTGGTAAACTTTTTAAGAGCAAAGTGTATTTTTAAATTGTTTATTAAATTCATTTGTCATTTTAAATGAAAAAAGTGAGAATTTTGAAACCAGAATTAATTACAATTGGAAGTTGTACTTTAGATTGTATTATTCAAATTAAAGATATCCTTAGATTTGAGTTATTTGATAAAGATATCGTAAAAAAATACACGGCAATAGAATATAGTAAAAAACTTAACATTGAAAGCGTTCGTTTTATACCTGGAGGTTCCGCATCAAATATCGCATCGAATTGTGCTATGTTAGGATTAAATAGCACTTATATTGGGATTATAGGCAACGATTTCTCTGCCAATATTTGCTTAGAGGATATGAAAAAACGAGGCGTAGATTTAACAAATGTAATTCAAACAGATCAAGATAGTACGGCATATTCTATAATATTGAGAACAGATTGGGGGAAGGATCGAAGTATTCTTGCGTACAAGGGCGCTAATAACCTCTTAAAACCATCTGATGTTAAAGAAGAACTCTTTGATGATATAAAAGCGTTCGCTTGGACTTCTCTAACTACCGAAAAGGGTTGTCAAGCGATTGAAAAGGCACTTACTCTTACAAAAAATAAAGGAGGTAAAGTCTTCGCGGCCCCAAGTATGTCTATTATAAAAAACAATTCAAAATGGGCGAAAATTTTAATTAGCAATTCTGAGGTAATCTCTTTAAATAAAGAAGAAGCCCAAGAATTCACAGGGGAAGCAGATACACTCCATATGATTCACCACTTTCTAGATTTAGGTCTTGATTTAATATCAATTACTAACGGTCCAAATGGGAGTATAATTTCAAATGGAAAAAAAATCGTTAATAGTAATGTTTATCAAGGAAATGTTGAAGATACAACAGGAGCAGGTGATGCTTTTCTAAGTGGAATATTAATATCAACTTTAAATGGTTTTGATTTACAAAAAACTTCTAAGATGGCAACAGCGATGTCATTTTTAGAATGTAAAGAAATTGGAGTAAGAGAAGGATTGCCCAATAGCTTACAAGAGTTGGAGAATTTCGTTAATAGTAACACAATAAAACAAGTTATCTCAACAATAGTTTAAATTCTTAGTAAGCATTAAATTTTAATTTTTTAAAGTATTTAAATTATCATTAACTATTTGGCGCTCTTAGTATAGTGGTCAGCATGCTAGGTTGCCATATTTCCAAGTAAAATCTTGAAATTCAAAGACCTAGCGACCCGGGTTCAATTCCCGGAGGGCGCATACTTTTTCTCTAAATAAATATTCCAGTGAGTATATATTTCTTCGCAGAACTGATTAATTTTTAACAAAAACCCTTAATTTAAAATTTAAAATTTCAAGTATCAAAATTTAATAACCTAAGTTTAATACCTCTTTTTTATTTATACTAGATATATTAAAAGCTGATTTCAAATGGAAGAATTAAAAGCACTTTATAAGGAGTTGCAACAGACCGACGATGAAGAAGAGCGTAATAAAATATGGAACAAAATTGTTCAAAAAAATAGGCTCCTTTTAAAAAAAAAAATAGAAAAAATTAATTCAATTGTTGGAGAAAAAGCAGAAGTTTTAAAAAATTTAACCGAAACCTTGAAAGAACAACAAACTCGTTTGAAGGATTTAAGAGAAAAAAGGAAATCAGAAAAAAGCCCGTAAAATATTTGGTTTAAATTAGTTATAGATAATCGAGAAAATCGGCAACATCTGAAGTATTTTTTACATCAACCTCAAAATAGTTTTCTGCAATCTCTATTAAGAAATCTAAGAATGCTTTAAATGTTTTTTGTATTTTTAAATTATG
Source organism: Promethearchaeota archaeon (assembly GCA_030605085.1). The sequence continues at coordinate 6,934 of JAUWBH010000197.1, forward strand.
AATATGTAGAGTTTTTTAAAGATAAACAATCTTTAAAACCTTCGGATTCTACCATAATTTTTTTCTATGAGATTAGCAATTAAAAAGCAAATAATTGTAGGAAGATTTTCCGCAATAATGAAAGATACAATGTTATTTAAGAGAAGATTGCATATAAAATAAGAAATAAAGAAAAGCGGACTAAAGATCGCAAATGTTATTAGTAATGGCCTGACGATTGGGAATTCAAGAAGTTTTCTTAATTTCTCTCGTTTGATTCTTAATTTTTTAAATCTTTTAATTTTTCTTCGGCGTTCTACTTGAGCGAAACTCTCAAATATTATTGTTGTGCAATAAAATAAAGCAAAAGTAATACCTATTGGTATTAAAATTACTACATAATAATTTCCAATGCCTAGGAGATATTGGGCAACGAAAATAAAAAACAACTGGAACAGTCCACATGAGCCAAATAACATTAACGCAATGCATAAGTATTCTTTAGATTTCCAACGAATTCTAAGTGGCATTCTTTTTAAAACCTGTTTTATTTCAGTTTTGATGGGCGCGGCGAGGTTTGAATTCGCGCTAAACGGGTATAAACTCGCATAGTCTCGCGACCTTCCGCACGTCAAGCGGACGTCATACCGGGCTAGACCACGCGCCCTTATTTATAAGATGATTCTTTAACTCTAATATCTTCTTTATTGTGTTTTTATTACTATTAAAGAATTTATCTCTAATTATTAAATTTATTGATATCAAATCGAATTTGTCTTATTTTGAAAAATTTATTAGGTGATTTAATACCTAGAATAACTACTTAAAATTAAACATTAAAAATTTATTTATGAATTGCTAATTTTCAAACAACGCAAAAGAAATTAATTTAAGTAAAAAAAGATTGGTGGTTTTAAAAATTAGTGAATCTAGGCAAATTAATAGAAAAGATATGAAAAAAATTGCAATTATTACGACAGCAATCATACTTCTAGCAATTTTGACGATCATAATAATATACATATATTTAAATTCTCAAGCTAATACGGTTGACGAACAAAAAAATTCAAGCGATGATGACGATGACGACGACGAAGATGACGACGAAGATGACGATGAAAGTGACGATGATGATGGAGGAGGATGACCATGTGCTTATATACCAATGGATTGTTTAATGAACTTCCAATATGGAAGATGGCAAACAGATAAAAAATAATTATATAGCATGCCAAAAAGAATGAGGCTTGTAAAGAAATTATAGTTACAAGATGACTGACCTACGCACAGGTTTTGGTATAAAGGGTTTTTCATTCAATTATCCATTTCAAAACATAAAATAAAAAATAAAGAGAATTCAAATAAAAAAATAAAGATAAATTAAGTTTTCTAATCAATTTATAGTTTTTTCTCTTTTAATGCTCTTATCATTGGTAAGTCTTTTCCAGAAAGAATTTCTAGCATCGCTCCACCAGCAGTAGAGATGAAAGAGACATCATCTGCTCTCCCTGCCATAGCAGCAGCAGCACCCATTTCTCCACCTCCAATGATAGTAAGAGCTCCATCTTTAGTAGCATCAGCCATCGCATCAACCATCTCGTTTGTGGCATCTCGGAAAACTTCTTTTTCGAATATTCCCGGTGGACCATTAGCTACTATTGTTTTACATTTTTTCACTATATCTTTGAATTTTTCAACTGTCTTTGGTCCAATGTCTCCAGTTGTTGTATTGTATGTCCCAGCTTCATCAAGTGTAATGGTTTTTCTTTTTCCATTATCATCAATAATTAAATCTTCAGGGAGAATAATTTTATCCTTGTATTTTTCGTAAACTTCTACAATCATATCCTTGTTAGCTTCTAAGTCTTTAGCTATGATTTTACGATTAACTTCTCCCATGTTTTTTCCTAATGTTTCCAAGATCAAGATTGCAGTTAATCCCGAGCATAATGCATAATCTAATTTTCCATTGTCAAAATTAAATTTCATTGCTTTAAATTTGTCAATTGCTTTTGCTCCACCAATAAGCATTGCCATAGGTTTATCAGGATTTTCAATGATTTTCTTCAAGTTGTTTAATTCGCTGTCAGTTATAGGACCTGCCATCATTTTAGGCCATCCTATAATAGAAACATGGGCTCGATGAGCGGCCCCAAACGCATCTACGATAACATAATCTACTAATGGAAAAAGCGCTTTAACCATTTCTGTATTTTCTGCCTCGGAGAAATCTTTATAACCTTTCATTTCGGCTTCAAATTTTCGAACATTGTTTAATACTAAAACTTCCCCTGGTTTAAGTTCTTTAATTGCGCTAACTGCTTCAGCGCCAAATATATCTTTGACAAATTTAACGGGACGACCTAATTGTCCTTCAATTTCTTTGGCATGTATATCTAGATCGGTAAAATCTTCTTTACCCGGTCGAGACTGGTGAGCTAGTATAATTACTGCACTTTCTTTGAAAAACTCGTTTAACGCCGGTACTAGTGCTCGAATTCTTGGAGAATCTCTAATTTTATAATTTTCCATATCAATGTTGGAGTTGATATCAACCCGCATGAGAACTTTTTTTCCTTTTAAATCCACATCCTTGTAAGATGTATAATCTATCTTCATTTAACTCATCACTTTAGGTTAAGATTGAAAATTAATTTAGAAACAATTAATATTTGTTTTGATTTTTTAATATCTTTTTTAAATTTATAAAACTTAAAAGATTTATTTATAGAATAGAATAGAAAAAATATTATTTTAACTCGAAAAATGATTAAGGATTCCTATGAAACATCAACTAAGGGCTATACTTATTAAAAATCTGAAAAGACAGGACGACTTTTTGGTTGAACCACCCGTTTTAATTCCAAAACCTAAAAAAATTTCAAAGTTTGAAAATAAAACCGCTTACATTTTAACTTCTGAATGCACCATTCATTATATAAACGAGGAAAATACCGTTTTATTAAATGATTTGAACGAATTCTTAGAGCAAATCTCAAATATCAAAATCCAAAAAAAGGAAACGGATGATTCAGATATTAATATTCTTAATAATAAATCTTTATCAGAAATATTAGATTCTGACAACGAAGAAGGCTATAACCTCGAGATTGTTAGTAATAGAATCCTAATTTATAGTATTCATGAAAAAGGCTTATTTTATGGAATCCAGACTTTAATTCAATTAATTAAAAACGCTTATTTATCCGATAAAGAATTGTTCTCTATACCTAAAACCAATAGAAATAAATTATTTTTGCCTGAAATCGAAATTAGAGATTTTCCTGACTTAAAAATTAGAGGTATAGCGCAAGATATTTCACGAGG
>JAUWBH010000031.1 GCA_030605085.1 Promethearchaeota archaeon
TTAACAACTGTCTTAAAGTTCATATTTAAGAAGTTGTGTTATCATGATAATATGAGGGTGTTATATGCTCGTGATATCGAATCTTAGAAAAGATTTTTATTTTTTCAATCCTACAAAAAACTTAACATTTAATCTTAAAAAGTTAAAAGAATAATGTTTTCTAAACGACCATTTTTTTTTTATATATTCACAATTGACGCCCAATACCGTAATATAAAAAATACACACCAATTAATACAGTTAAATCGTAAATATTCCAAATTGCTCTCAGTTCAGGGTCGTTAATAAAAATCATAACTCCCACTCCGATTAACTCTATAAATATCATAATTGTGCCAATAAAGTAAAAAATCCATTTCTTTTTGAGCTGGCTATCTTCGAATTTTTTATATATTAGTATTGAAGTAATAATTGTGGGTATTATAGCATAGCAAATCATTAATATCGTCGCATAAAGAAAAAAAGGTAAATTCCACTGTGGTCTAAAATGCGTGCTTTCGTTAATTCTAATACCCCCAGGGATAAATATTAAAACTAAAAATAATACGCTAAATGTAAGGACTATACTTAATTGTTTTTTAATAGTTATTATTTTTTCAGATTTTAATAATAGGAGGTTAAAAATTAATAAGAATACATGAGCAAGGCAGAAAAAGTAATAAGTTATAAAATGTAAAGTAACAACTATAGTCTCGTCGGCGATTGTAGTTAGAAAAGCGTATATAATGTTAAGAACTCCACCAATAAAAATACAAATAAAAAAGCCGCTAAATACGATATTAATATTTTTTCTGCCTCTTCTAAGAATCAAAAAGGCAAAAAAAAGAAAAAAAATTCCGCCACCTAGAAACACAATAAATACTTGAATAAACCGTGAAAAGGTAATAACTTGAAGCATCTAAATCTACCTTTAATTAATAGATAACCCTTAACAATTAATGTCAAAAAGTCGTTTGATTTTGAAATTTAATTAATGTAATCTATAATAGTTTAAAGAAAAAACACTTTTAAATAATTTATGTATTAAATAAGAAGATTCAAATAAAGCTTAGATTATTATTTTTGAGCGAAAATATATCGTAAAATATGAGTATGTAGTCCCATCTCTCCATGATTTTCTTTCTCTTTGATTTTACCAGATCGATGGAATTTTTAATAAATTTTCTGTTTTAGGGACTTTTTCAACGCTCTCAATTAGAGCAACGCTTCATAAAATTGTTGTTGTATCATTCTTGTTGTATAATTAAAACAATACAATTAGATTTAGGAAAGATCATGGTTCAATAATTTTTTTAAATATCGATTTTTTATAGTTTGATTTTATATTTTAAATAGTAGTTAAGAATAAATTAGATAAATATAATTTCTCTTCTAAAACATTAGTTTTTCCTTTTTTTTTATGTTAAAAAAAAATTGTATGAATCTTATTGCAGTTAATCTGCCAGATGAATTTTTGAACTTTTTGCTTTAAAAAGAATAAAATCAAATTTCAAAATAAACTTTTTAATTCGATATTTGACAAAATAAAAAAAAAATTACGAGATTTCAAAGAAAATAAAGAATAAATAATTATTACAAGAGATGAGAAATGAGAATATTATTTTTTCCACATTTTATCTATACACCACATTTTGAAAGAGAATTAGAAATAATAGCAAATCATTTAGAGAAAGGAAATGATGTTTTTATAATTCAATGTACGGGTCAAATGAAGAGATGCTTATTAAATTTTAACCACAAACATGAAATTTGCTATAAATGCAAGCAAAACTTTAAAAGAGGAATGAGAATTCTGGGTATTACAAAAAAAAATATTTTAATGCTTCCAAATGATCAAATTATACTACCTAATTTGCCAAAAATATTTGTTGATGTTACTGAGTTAGCAAAATTCAATTATAATGGAGTAGATTTGGGATCTGCTGTTGCATCAACTTTATCATGGCAAATTGAAAGTGATTATAAATTTAATACTCTTAAATATAGAAGTGAAGTAAATAGAGAATTAAAACGCGGGCAATATATTTATCATGTTTTTAAGATTTTTGTAAGAAAATTGCGACCTAATATTGTCTATATTTTTAATGGACGTTTTACTGTTTCAAGAGTAATCATTCGTATATGTGAAAAAGAAAAAATTCCTTATTATACCCATGAAAGAGCTGGTAAATTAAATAGATATTGCCTTAGAAAAAATACAATTCCTCAGGATGTTAAAAATAACTCACAAGAAATTGATTTATTATGGGAAAATGCAAACGAGGAAGATAAAAATAAAGCTGAGATGTGGTTTTTTCAAAGAAGAAAGGGAAAAGATTATTTTTCCTTTACAAAAACACAAGAAAAAGGTTTATTACCAAAAAATTTCAAAATTAAAGAAGGAATCAAAAATATAACAATATTCAATAGTTTACTAGAAGAAATAGCTTATATTCCAGGTAGAAAAAGCAATCTATACGAAGATCATTTTTCAGCACTTAGAAAAATTCTTTTAGAGTTTAAAGAGGAGCCTTACTATAAATTTTACCTTCGAGTCCATCCACATTTGAAAGGATTAAATAATACACAAATAAAAGAAATTAAGCAATTGGCCTTAGAATTCAATAACTTAGAAATAATACATCCTGAAAGTAGTATCGATAGCTATGCATTATTAGATGCAAGTGATATAATTCTTGTTTTTAATTCAACAATAGGAATAGAAGCGTGTTTTTGGAACAAGCCTACAATTATTTTAGATCGTTCGTTTTATGAAAACCTAAATTGCGTCTATAGACCAAAAACACATAGAGAAGTAGTCTCCCTAATTAAGTCAAATCTTCTTCCAAAAAATCCAAAATCTGCCTTAAAATATGGATATTGGGAATTAAATTATGGAATTCCGTTCAAATATTTTTTACAAATTGATGTGAATGAAGGATTCTTCAAAGGAAAAAAAATTTGTAGAATGTCAATAAAGGAACGATTTATTTTTTTTCTTCTAAAACTATTATTAATTTTAAGAGATGGTGTAAAATTCAGATTACCTAAATTAAGTATTTTAATACCATTAAAGATTTTGAAATTAATTAGATTTTTATTGTAATATCCGTAGATATAATGAAAGGCAACACCATTTTTTCGTAAAATATGAGTATGTAGTCCTTTCTTACCATGATTTTCTTTCTCTTTGATAATTCCTGTTTCCAATATTAAATATTCTTTGAAATGTTCAATTAAATCCTTCTTTGAAAAGTAATGAGTAGGTAACTTCAAATTACAAGCGACCTTTGAGCGATCTTAGTAAATCAATATTATAGATTATCTTTTATCACTTGTATACTCACTTCTTTCGTATGATAATATGTTTTTTTTAGGATTCTTTTTGAAAACTTATGATGAATTCCCCAATCGTGTTTTTTATCAATTTTACTATGTCTTTTTCGATATTGCTTATTTCTTTGTATAACATATTCTAAAGAAAGCCATTTAAAATGCAAAAGTTTAAAATTAAACTTTTCAACTTTTATATTTCCAATTGGATGTGCGATATGACAACCAGGTTCATAATTTATTTCTTGTATTTCATTTGGATTAAACATACATAGTTTATTATATTGCTCATCCTTAATACCAAATTTAATCTCATCATATATCATTTTTTCTGTTGTAGGAATAAAATCACCAATCATACGATAACCAGCTGGTTCAATAAGAGTGAAATTGTTTTCCTTCAAATATTGTAAATACTTGTGAATATCTTTATCATAATATAATAATTCGTCCATGTCGCATACAATTACAAAATCTGCTATACCACGAGATTCTTTCCAACAATTATTTTTAATTTTTAAATAAACATCGTTTCTAATCTCTCCGCCAGTATCATAAGTCCGCAACTCAATTAAATCGGGAAAAGATCTAATGATATCTAAAGTTTTATCCGTAGAACCATTATCATATATTATTATCTTATCAACAAATTGTTTATAATGTCTAATAAAATAAGGTAATCGAATCTCTTCGTTCCAACATATAGTATATAAGTACATTTTTAACTTCTTATTCATTCTAAATCTCACATTTACTGCCATAAAATTTTAAATATATATTTAAAATTAGAAAAAATCTATTTTTTTAAAAAGTGATCAATTTTTTTTAATAAAATTCTAATCTTTTTAAATGGAATATTTACAATCCTATATCTTATTTTACTAAAAAATGTAACCAATAATATTAAATTGAAAATTTTAAATGGTTTTTTCTTTACGGCTTTCAAAAAAGAAGATATTAAGTCTTTATAACTTCCATTATAACTTCTAAGTATATTATACGATATGCACATATCTAAATATAGTTCCCATTTTATTTTTTTTGGAATTTTATCATTATATTTCATTAAGAAATATTCAAAAATTAATATCTTCTCTTTATAAATCTGTTCTATATCTGAGTCGATAGTGTTATCCCTATGCACTCGATATTTAGCTAAAGGTTCATTTATAAAATAGAATTTATATTTCTCTGCTAAAGAAGACTCGTATTTGTAATCACTATGAAATCTTAACTGAGGAGTGAATCTCAGATTTTCAAAATTCTCTCTCTTTAAAATAATGCTTGAAAAAAATAAAAAATTCCCTCTTAAAAGGTTTAAAAAGATGTTTCCACTTTTTTTCGCTCTTAAACCACCAAATTTTTGAGTAAATTTCATTCCGAGCGATTTGCTTTGCCCGTCGATGATTTCTCCCTCAGTCCATACAACTAGATTTTCATCTCCCTCCAAAACTTCAAGTTGTTTTTTAAGTTTATTTTTATCCCAAACATCATCGGAATTAAAAAAAGCTATAAATTTTCCCTTAGCCATGTTTATGCACTCATTTTGAGTTCGTGCTATACCTTTATTTTCTTTATGAAAGCATGCCTTAATTCTATTGTCTTTTTCTTGGTATTTTTTAATGATTTCAGGGGATTTATCTTTTGAATGATCATCAATAATAATAAACTCAAAATCTCTAAAAGTTTGGTTCAAGACACTCTCTATTGCTTCAGATATGAATTCCTCATGATTATAAGAAGGAAGAATAACACTAACTAAAACCATTCTTTTCAATTAAGAGTTAAATTTTTTTGTATTATAAAATAGTAGTATGTTTTAAAAATTAATTTTTATTAAGCTTCTTCTTTTTATTTTTACATTTATATTTCGGATGTAAAAAACCTGCCATGATTATTATTGCATCTATAAAAAACATTAATGGAACAACTTTAAATGCTCTTTTGTAATTAAAATCTTTATTTAGTTCAATTTTTAATTGATAACTTACTTTTTTTAATTTGAAATAGTCTTTAATTAGTATAAAAAAATAAAACATAATCCATGGTAATAGGAATATCCATATATAAAAAATATCAAAAAAGAATAATGTTAAAATTATTACTACAATTGGGTAAAATAATTTAAATAATCCAATTCCTATTAAGAATAAAAACCAAGGAATATTTCTCCTCCTAAAATAACAAAAATAATTATGAATCCATTCAACATTTTGCTTAATAAATTTTTTTAAATTATTTGAATAAAATTCTGTATAAACATATAGATCTTTAAAAAAATAGATCTTTTCCCCTTTTTTATTAAATTCCATCCCTAAATTTACATCATCCCAATGTTTTATGGTTTCATCAAACATCCCGATTTTATCAAAAAATATATCCTTTCTAAACATCGAATTACCACCACATAAATGAACTCCTTTAATAACTCGTGAGCGCTCAAAACGAATAGTTTTATTTCCTTGAATTAGATTAAGATATTCTGCAAGTACACTTTTTCGGTCTTGAAACGGAAAGCGATTACCAGTAATTACATTATATTTTTTGTTCTGAAATATTTCATTAATTCGTTTTAACCAATCATTAGGATAAATACTGTCTGCATCTGTAATGATTATAATTTCTCCTTGAGCTTCTTTTAAGCCAAGATTCAATGCCTTATTTTTAAGGGGGACTTTTTGCTCCAAGACTTTAATTTTATCAGAATGCTTTTTTTGAAAATTTAAAGCGATATTATACGAATAATCATTACCTCCAGCTATTATAATAATTTCGTAATTATTATAATCGTTCTCCAAAAGAGAATTAATACAATTTCGAAAATATTTTTCTGCATTCCAGACGGGAATTAATATTGATAATTTATTTTCTTTCTTAAGAGTCATATTTTTTTAATTGATATAAATGTAAAAGATAATAATAAATTCTTTGGCTTTTAATAATTAGTAGATTTTCAATTAAATATATTGAGAAATTCAATAAGATTGTTTAACTGGAACTTTATTAAATTTAAAGGATTTAAGAAAATTACATTATTACTAAATTCAAGAAATCATTTCTATTAAAAAAAAAAAAAGTTTGTTTTATGGAAAAGTTAGTATCAATAATAATCCTAAATTATAACAACTATTTATATACTATAAATTGTTTGAAATCTCTAACAAATCAAAGCTACAAAAATTTTGAAGTTATTGTTCTTGATAATGGTTCGGAATACAATTTATATTTAAAATTGAAGGAAGAACTTGAACAATTTGAGAAAGTTTTAAATTTAAAATTAATTCGAAGTGATTTAAATTTATATTTCACAGGTGGTAATAATAAAGTAATAAAAATGGTAAAAGGAGAATATATTTGTTTGCTAAATTACGATACTATAGTCCAGTCAGATTTTATAGAAAAAATGGTCGATTTTTTGGAAAAAACACCTGATGCCAGTATGATTACTCCAAAGGTTAAAATATATAAAAATGAAAATTATCTGTGGTATGCGGGTGGCAAAATAAATTTTAGAAGCCTTCATGTTACAAATATTCGAGGATATTTGGAATACGATCCAAAGAATCAAAAATATAATGAGATTATAAATACGGATTATGCTATTGGAACAGCTTTATTTTTTAAAAAAAAGATTATTGATGAGATAGGGTTAATGGATGATATTTTTTTAATGTATCACGAAGAAGTTGATTGGAACCTCAGAGCTAAGGAAAGAGGGTATAAGAGTTATTATGTCCCAACTACAATTGTTTATCACGATGTTTCTTATATTATTAATAAAAGAAAATCTTTTATTATCAATTATTTTCTAAAGAGAAATTATCAAATTTTTGTTTGGAAACACGCAAAATTTAGAGATGTAATAATTTTTTATTGTAATTTTTTTTTATGGAATTTGAAAGATATAAAATTTTATCTTTTTGCGATATTAAAAAAAAAAATATATCTTGTTTTTATACAGCTATATCCATTATGGCAAGGTTTTAGAATAGGTATTAAAAGAAGAACCAATCGATCTTGTAGAAAATATCTTATAAAAGATTATAATTTTATAACACGAGCCCAAAAAATAATTCAATTATTAAATTTTGATTTTTTATAAGATGTAGCTAACATATAGAAATATTACAAAGTTCTATGGGAAGCCTAAAATATTTTTTTTTTAATTCCAGAATTTTAAGTAATGGGTAATTTAAATAATCGCATATTTTATGTTCTCTTTTTATATCATTACAACATAAATAAACGCCTCCATCATAACCAATAAAAGTAATTGTCGACGAAATAGGACAAATATTCTCAATTTTTATGAAGTTCTGAGTTTCATATGAATTGTAAGAAGTTAAATTTTTATTGAAATCTGGAATTCCTCTATTTGTAATACTAAAGAAATCCCATTTGATATTATTTTTCCTACAAAAATCAATTATCTGTTCAATATAATCTTCATTTAATTTAGAAACCACAATATTGATTGTTATATCAATATTTTTATGTTTAATTAGATCTTTAAGATTTTTAATCACTGTTGCGAAACTTATTTCCCGGTTGATCTTCTCAAAAACATCTTTATTAATACTAGGAATGCTTATACGAAAATCCTTTAATCCTTTTTTTATTAATTTATCCTGCATGTTTTTATTTAATAAAAAACCATTAGTGAATAATATCGGGTAGATATCGTTCTTAATGGAAAAATCAATAAATTTCACTAATTTGGGATGAAGAAGAGGCTCACCCAAACCAGAAAAAAATACAGTCTTCATTTTCTCTTTTGTTATTTTAAGAACGATTTTTTTAAAAAGTTTCTCTTTTATAAATCCTATTTGCTTTATTTTATGTCTTGGACACATTAAACAATTAGCGTTACAAGCATTAGTTATCTCTAAATCTATAGAAATTAAACCTCTTTGAAATTTAATTTTTAACCAAAGAGGTAAGTGGTAAAATAATTTCATAACATTATTTTTTAGCAAAGGTGGTACTTGGCAGATTAATTTTCTATAAATTTCTTGTCTCATAATTATTATTTCATCTTTTTCTTTAAAAAATTAATTAAAATCTTATAATTTTAATACTTAGAACCTTAAATCCTAAAAATGTGGCTGAAATTGTAAAACATTATACTAATTTATATTTTTATGCAATAGTAATACTATCTTTTCTTTGCAATGAATAGTCGCTTTAAGTTTGTAATTACAATTAAAAACTATGGCATGTCCGGCATTAGGGGAAGTATGATCCTCCAAAAAAAAAAGAAAAATGTTTTACAACAAATAAAAGCATGAAAAGAAATGTGATTTCGATTTCTTTTTTTTTGATTAATTAAATTGTTATTTTTGAGCGAAAATGTATCGCAATATATGGGTATGAGGTCCTAATTCTCCATGATTTTCTTTATCTTTTAAAAATCCCGCTTTTATTATCGAATATTCTCTGAAATGTTCAATTAAATCCGTTTCTGAAAAATAATGAATAGGTCTGCCCGGTTTGCTTTCAAAAGTATGTTTTTCGATCTCTTTTCCTTTCCCATAACTGTTTTCCTTTTCTGAAAATACAGCATAAAACACGAATCCATTGTTTCTTAATTGAGAATTACAATTTTTTAAGAATAAAACCCGCTCATTTTTAAGAAATAAATGTAATGTATTATGGCAATATACTCCATCGTAGATATTGTTGTCAAATGGCATATCTAAAACAGAACCATTGTAGAATTTAGTTAATGGATCGAATTTTTGAGCTATATAAAAAGCTTTTTTAGATATTTCTATGCCTGTAACATCGAAACCATTTTCTGAAAACAAGCGCGAGTTTCTGCCATATCCAGATCCGGGTATTAATATTTTTTGAACTTTATTATCACGAAATAATTTAAGAGCATATTCTGCTGTTTTACTTGGGGTAATACCCCATATTTTTTCTTCTCTAATGTATCTTTTTTCCCAATAATCTTTCATAGAATTTAAAAAAAAAGAAATTAATCTCCTTTTTTAACAATACCACTAAAAGTATCAAATTGTTTAAAAATGTTAGGATCTCCTTCGACTTTCGCAAAAATATTGACTGGAGAGGCAGCAATGGGTTTATCACCTGTGCTTGCGGGTGTTTTTCCAAAAAAGATACAAAAACCTCTCCCATCTGGCCAATATCCAATATCACCAATTTCACATTCTGTTTGCGAATTTTCTGCGTCTACTTTGACTGGAATTGTTCCATATAATTCTTCGCCCCATGTAGCTAAATTCAATTCTAATGGAAGACTTTCCCAAATTGCTTGACAAGTCTTAGGATTCTTATCGGGAAGCATTTTAGCTTTTACTTGACCAATTTTTTCGTTCTCGATAATAATATATTCCATATAGCTCTCACGAATATTTGATATTTTAAAATGCTTATTTTAAATTATAGTGCATTGAAATTTAAACATTTATTTATTCAAAAAATATTTTAAATTTATAGGTAAAAAAAAAAAAGGAAAAACTATTTGAAAATAAACAACAAAAGTAGGAAGAAAATAGGATTAATTGTAAACCCTATTGCTGGTATGGGGGGTAGTGTAGGGCTTAAAGGTACCGATGGATATATTTATAAAGAAGCCTTAAAAATGGGAGCTAACCCAGTAACTCCAAAAAGAGTTGAGGAATTACTATCGAATATAAAAAATCAAGAAAATGTATTATTATTTGTAGCATCCGGCAAAATGGGAGCTAATATCGTTAAAAATAAAGGATTTGAATATCAAATTATTGGAGAGATTGGTGATGATACTTCAGAAGTGGACACTAAAAGAATTGCTAAATTGATGTCAGATAAAAATATGGATTTACTTATTTTTTGTGGAGGAGATGGTACGGCAAGGGATATATACGACGCAATTCAATTGGAGAAACCCGTCATTGCAATCCCTTCTGGAGTAAAAATGTTTAGTTCTGTTTTTGCCTTAAATCCTCGGGCGGCTGCAGAATTACTCGATGTTTTCATTCTAGATGATAATATAGATACACAAGAAAAAGAAGTTCTTGATATTAACGAAGAATCTTTTAGACATGGAAAGTTAGAATCAAGACTATACGGTTATTTGAGAGTTCCAGAGGTCTCAAATTTATTACAAACAGGGAAACAAAGTTCAAAAACAGGAAGATCTGCACGAGAAAATAAGGAAGATATCGCAAGATTCATAATTGAAAACATGAACGAGGAAGTATTATATTTGTTAGGACCTGGAACTACAGTAAAATCTATTTCAGATAGATTAAATGTTTCTAAAGCTTTATTGGGAATAGATGCTATTTACAATAAGGAAATAATTAAAAATGATATAAATGAAAACGATATTTTAAGCTTATTAAAGATATATCCTCAAGCAAAAATAATTGTATCCCCGATAGGTGGACAAGGATTTATTTTTGGCAGAGGTAATAAGCAATTTACTCCAAAGATACTTAAAAAAATTGAAAAAGAGAACGTTATAGTCTTAGCGACTGAAGATAAGATGAAAGGATTAAAATGTTTAAGAATCGATTCAGGTGAAATAGAAGTTGATAGGATGTTCCAAGGATACATTAAAGTAATTGTGGGTTATAATGTGGAGTTATTAATTGAAATTGAATGTTAAAATCTTAAAATTTACTTAATATTTAGTTGAATTTTTATGGAAAACTAATTAGGATATAATGAATTAAAATATGAGCAGAAAAAAAATGGATGATTTAGAAAGAGAAAAAGAAATTGGATTAGATTTCGAGTATTTAAGTGATGTCCTCGAAAAAAAGAAAGATGTGGGAGATAAATTTTTAACACCGGGATTTGGACTGGCTGCCCAGCTATTTTCGAGCGTCGCCAAATTCGTAATCAGTAACCTTGGACCAGATGAAGGGGAAGCACTCCTTAAAGAAGCAGTGGAATTCTTTGGGAAAGAGAGAGGGAGGAGAATTGCTGAGAGAGTAAAGGCTGAAGGTAAACCTTTAACCTTTAAAAACTGGCTAATATATACTGATATAGATTCAATTAATTTTAGACCAACTCCAAGTGTTGATAGTAACGATTTTGTGGTTAAAGTGAAAAACTGTAATTTTTATAATGCTGCTGAAGAATGGGGTTTAGGCGATTATGCTAAAATCTATTGTAAGTATGTAGACTATAAAATACTTGAAGGATACAATCCAGATATAAAGCTTATTCTTAGAGAGCGCCAAGGTACTGGGGCAAAACGCTGTGTATTTCGTTACATCTTAAAGGAAGAGAATAAATAAATAGATAAATAAAATAAATATTAGACAGAGGAAAATGGCAAAATTTAATCGAAAATTAAATTATGTTTTTATTTTCCAATATACAAATAATATGGCGCTAACAAAAGATATAGGAATGATCCCTTATTATTTCCATAGGTTATTTAATTTTAATAGTAAAATTGTTACATATAAGATTGGAGAATATCCTAACTTAAAAAAAAATTGCAATGGTTTGAAACTACATTTTATTAAAAGAAGTAGAAGATTTGAGATTGTCCGTAAATTTTGTGAGAAAAATGTTTTAAAATACTTAGTTGCTAATGCGAAAAAAATCGATATCTTGAATTTAACGTATTTTACAATAATAAATATAATATATGGGATTATTTACAAACTATTAAATAGAAATGGTTTTCTCTATTTAAAAATGGATGTCAATATATTATTTAAAAAAATCAATTTCAATAATTGGCATTTACATATGGCTAAAAGATTTATGTTCAGTATTTTGTTCCTGCATTTTATAAAATTACCTAAAATGATTTTTCTAAAAATTATAGATTTAATCAGTTTTGAGAGCAGAGAGATATTTGAATTTTCAATAAAAACATTCCCTAAACTAAAGCAAAAACTAATTTACATGACAAACGGTTTTGATGATTTTGATATTAAAAAAGTGGGAGCAAATAGCCCTTTTTCTGAAAAGGAAAATATAATTTTATCAGTAGGAAGATTAGGTACTTATCAAAAAGCAACTGAAATTTTATTAGAAGCACTTTCAAAAATTAAAGACCTTAAAAACTGGAAAGTATATCTAGTTGGACATATTGAAGCCAATTTTAAAGAATTCATAAAAAAATACTTTATAAAAAATCCTCAATTAAAAAAGAAAATAATTTTCACTGGAAATATCATAAATCGAGATGATTTATACGAATTTTATCAAAAGAGTAAAATTTTTTGCTTAACCTCTAGGTATGAAGGATTTCCATTCGTTTTGATAGAAGCCGCATATTTTGGAAATTATATTGTCAGTACAAAACTTCTTAGCTCGAGAGAGATTACTAAAAAAGGAACTCTTGGATCATTATTTCCTTTAAATGACGTTAATAAACTTGCTGAAATTTTACAAGAATTAATTAACAACGAAGCAATTTTAAAAGAAAATTATTTAAAAATTATTGAGCATGCCGAAAATAATCATTCGTGGACAAAGAATGTTCACATGTTATATAATGAATTCTTAAAAAGAAGGAAATAATTTTATAATTATATAATTTAATAAATTTTAAAAGAGAATATAAACTTTATATAAATCTCAATGAATTAAAAACGAATTAGATGTCAAATGGTTCTCTGTATTGTTTCTCCGAGATTTTATCCAGTAATAGGGGGTACAGAAACATATATGAAAAACATTGCGACTTATTGTTCTAAATATATGAACACTATAGTAGTCACAAGCAATTTAAAAAGTGTAATTAAACGCTTTGAAAAACAAACTTATCTAAAGAAAAGAAATGATACAATAGAAAACAGCATTAAGATTATCAGAAGTAACACGTTACATAATAAATTTTTAAGAATTCTTTTTTATTTTAATGAATTCCTCGCTTTTAAATTTGAGAAGTTTGTCGATAAATCATATAACAATATGTCTTATGAATTTAATCATGAGAGGGGGTTAGGACAAAATGAAAGATTATTTAACAGTTTAATGATAAGCTTAGTTAACCAAAAATTCTTTATAAATCCAGTTTTTTCCCAAATATATTTTATTTTAAAAAAAATTCATGATTTTCAAAAAATAGAAATAATTCATTCTTCTCCTATATATTTAACATCAAATATTAGTGCATTTCGATTTTCTAGAAAGAATAATATCCCTTTTATTTGCACACCCACATTTCATATCAATCCTTATGAAAAAAATATTTTTTGCCCTTCCTTTCAATATCTTTTAAAAAAAACTGATGGGATCATAGCAGAAACTAATAAAGAAAAACAATTTTATAACAAATTCGGTATTGATAAAAATAAAATCTATGTAATACCCCCAGGAATAAACCCTAATGATTATAAAAAACCAAATGTTGGAAAATTTAAAATAAAATATAAAATTCCTAAGGATGCTCCATTATTATTATTTATGGGTAGAAGAACTTACTATAAAGGAGTTCTAAGTACTATTTTATCTTTAAAGTATCTTATTAAAAAATTTCAAAATATAAAACTGATGATTGCAGGGCCTAAAACCAAAGAATATTCGTTAATTTTTAATAAATTACCGTTGGAATTAAAATCCCATATTATTGATTTAGGAGTGATTCGAAATAATATAAAATCAGATGTCTTTGCTAGTTGTGATATTTTTATATTACCTTCTTTAGATGATGCATTTGGAATTGTTTACCTAGAGGCATGGTTATTCAAAAAACCTGTAATTGGCGCATTGGAAGGAAATGTAGCAGATGTAATTAATGATAATGTAAATGGTTTTTTAATTCCTTTTAAAAACATTAAAAAGCTCGCTTTAAAGATTGAAGTACTTCTTAAAAACCTTAAACTAAGAGAAGAATTTGGTCAAAATGGCTATGATAAATTAAATAATAATTATTTGTTAGAAAAAACTAATTCGCAAGTATTAAATTTATATAAAAAATTTATTTAAAATTCTCAAAAATATTTTCCTTAATGGGGATAAAGCCATTTGTAAACTCAATTAACTTTGCATTAAAACGGAAAAATAATAAACTAGAGATTAAAAAGAGTTAAGTAATTTATCAAGGAATAAAATGCTATATATCAAAAATAATTACACAAAAGTGTCTTTGTTACTCGCGTTGGTATAGATCCGTTAATTTTTGGTGCTGGACCAAAAAGACAATGGTTATTAATAGCAGAACAAACAAACCTTCTTAGCTCGAGAGAGATTACTAAAAAAGGAACTCTTGGATCATTATTTCCTTTAAATGGCGTTAATGAACTCTTATTCATAATCTATCTACTTTTTGTTTTAATTTTTTATAATTTTAATTCTTTTACTAGTTAATAAAATAATGAAAATTGTAGATGTCTGTCGAATTGAAAGATTAAGTTAAAAGTTTTGGAATCAACCTGACGAATACTCATGTGGTCATGCGATCCTGGGAAAAATAATCAAGATTATTATACCCCTACTATAAATTCAAAAAAGAAAATCTATTAATTTTAAAAAGTTTATTTAGTTCTCGACAATTAGAAGCATAAAAAAGAAGGCATGACATTAAATAAAAAACAAAAAATTGATTTCATAGGAATTGGGGCTGCAAAGGCGGCTTCTACTTGGATTTTTACATGTCTAAATGAACATCCCGAAATTTGCTCTGATTCTAGAAAAGAAACTAACTTTTTTAGTCGCTATTATAATTATAAAAAGGGAATTAAATATTATTATTCGCTATTTAGTCATTGCTCAGAAGATAAAATAAAAGGAGAGTTTTCACCAACTTATATTTCCTCTCCTCAAGCACCCTATTTAATTTATAAGCACTTTCCTGAAGTTAAATTAATTGCGTGTTTGAGGAATCCAGTTGATAGAGCTTATTCTGAGTATAATTTTCGAGTCCGAACGAAATCTGGAATATATATTTATAAAACAAAATTTATTTTGATTTATTTCCAAAAAAAAATATTTTAATATTATTTTACGAAGACATAAAAAACAATCCAATGGAGTTTATTAAGAGAATATATTCTTTTTTAAATGTAAATAATGTAGATTTTATTCCTCAAACCTTGAATAAAAAAATTAATATTACAAGAAATTTAAAGACGAAATTTAAATTTCCTTTCATAATGCCATTATTATACAACATATTTAAAGTTACATTATGGAACAAAAAGAGAAAAGTAATGAAAGGAAGGGAGATTAATAAAATAAGCAATTTAATAAATCATTTTTATATAAAATTTTCTATTTGGAATAAAAAGATTACAAAAGAGAAAAATATAAAAATTCATTCTATTCCACCTCTCAAACAGAAAGCTCGAATGTTTCTTAATAAAATTTATAGAAATGATATTCAAAAATTAGAAAATCTTTTAAATAAAGATTTAAGTTTTTGGAAGTGATTAGATAGCTTAAATTCCAATAGTAACTTTATCATATAGATTATTAGGACCCTATATTATTAAACTTGAGAAATAAAATTATTTTTTAATTAAATTGTACCAATAGCTCAATTTCATTTTGTCTAAATTGAATTGCTTCTTTTTAAATTCCAAGTATTTATTTTCCAAAAAAATTTTATCAATTTGATTCCAATCTAAAGACGATCAAATTAGTACTTTAAAAGAGACATTACTTTTTTTTAGTTCTAAATCAACTAAATGGATTGAAGAAGAATCTTCGAGAATGATACGATTAATAAAAGAACAATATTCCAAAAAAAATTTCACAGAATCGATACGCTCAGCATTTAAAGGAGTATTACATTAACTAATTTCTATAGATGCAAAATTTTTATTGGTAAAATATAATATATCAAATATAACTCTAAAAAAACACATCAATAAACAATTTTTAGAGATTAATGATAACTATTATTACTCCCGTTTACAACGGAGAAAAATTTATAGAATTTTGTATCAAGAATGTTATTGAGCAAAATTGCTCGGATGTAGAACACATAATCATAGACGGGAAATCATTTGATAGAACCGTTGATATTATTAAAAATTATGCTAAAAAATATAAACATATAAGATGGATTTCTGAAAAAGATAAAGGCCAATCAGATGCAATGAATAAAGGAATTAATTTAGCTAAAGGAGAGATAATTTCATTTTTAAATGTTGATGATTATTACGAACCAAATGTTTTGAATTTAGTGTTAAAAATATTTAGAAAACTTCCAGCAAACGCTATTCTTGTTGGTAATTGCAATATTAGGGACGCTAATAACGAGGTTTTATTCGTTAATAAACCAAAGAATTTGAGATTAGCTGACCTTCTCTTGGGTCATAAATTAAAGCCCATGCCATTTAATTCTTCTGCTTATTTTTATCACAAAATCCTTCACGATATTGTAGGAAAATACGCTTTAAAGATTGAGGTAGTTCTTAAAAACCTTAAACTAAGAGAAAAATTTGGTCAAAATGGCTATAATAAATTAAATAATAATTATTTGTTAGAAAAAACTAATTCACAAGTATTAAATTTATATAAAAAATTTATTTAAAAATATTTCAAATTATAACGAAGCTGGTTAAAAAATATATTTCGTTTTTTGAAATGATAAAAGTTAGAACATTTATTGGTCCAAAAGTAAATTTTATTAATGGAATTAATAGGCAGCGGATAGAGATAGAAAGATATTTAAAAAATCGTAAAAATATTAAATTAATTTACGAATATTATGTGAAAACTAAACATGAACTTTCTCAAAAACTAAAATATTATCTCGACTACCTCTTAAAACGTTATCTATTATATACATATAATTGTAAGAAAGTAACCTTAGAAAAAAATACTGTTAACCATATAATTGAGCAATCCCTTGCGTTTTTAGCCCTTTTTTTAAATAAAAAACAAACTTTAATCACATGCCACGATGCAATTATAAAGGATTATACAAATGAGAGCTATATTTTAAAGAAATATTCAAAGTTAGGCTTAAAACGATGCAGATATATCATAGCTATTTCGGACTTTACAAAAAACGATCTCATAAAGAAATTTAAAATTACTGAAGATAAAATAATAGTAATTAAAAATGCTGTCAATCGTGAAATGTTTAAACCAATATTTAAGAATGAACTTGATAGGATTAAACCATTATATCCGGAGTCTAAAAAAATATTATACGTAGGTTCAGAAGAATATAGGAAAAATTTTTTAACAATACTTAAAGCATTTTATATAATAAGAAAAGAAATTGATGATATTAAACTTATAAGCTTAGGAGTACCATCATTTTTCCATATAAAAATCGTTAAAACATTAAATTTGGAAAAAGATATTATATATTTAGGTAATATAAGCAATGAGCGCTTAAGAGAAGTATACAATTTATGCGATTTCTTTGTTTCTCCTTCTTTATACGAAGGATTTGGTTTTCCAGGATTAGAAGCAGCGGCTTGTGGAACACCGGTAATTTGTTCCGATATTCCAGTTTTTAGAGAGATATATAAAGATTTTCCCATATATTTTCCGCCTAAAGATTTTAAAACTCTCGCAAAAATTATTCTTGATAACATTGAAAACGAAAGTTTAAAACAAGAACTAAGTAAAAAAGGTCTTAGAGTTTCAAAAACTTATTCTTGGAAAAGATCGTCTGAGAAATACTTTAAGCTTATTAATTATATAATTAATAATCAACATTAATTAAATGATTAAGTTAATTTTACATTTTGCTTAAAAATATTGTTATTTTGTAGATGTCTGTCGAATTAAAAGATTAAGTTAAAAGTTTATAATAAGAAATCATTAAATATTTATCCAATCGAATTTTTAATGGATTAATTTTAGATTAAGAAAAGCAAAATAACGAGATGAATATCAATTATACTTAAAAGTGATGTCATTAATCAAGCAATAAAACTAGGGTTTAATGACATTGGTTTTACTACTGTTGAGCCTTATGATTCACAAAAAGAGATTTTACTTGAACGCCAAGAAGAATATGCATGGGCTCTAAAAAGTGGTATAGCCCTTATGAAAGGCCTCGACCCAAAAAATATTTTGCCAGATGCCAAGTCAATTATTGTTCTGATAGAGGGCTATTTTAAAGA
This sequence comes from Promethearchaeota archaeon, assembly GCA_030605085.1. The sequence continues at coordinate 18,324 of JAUWBH010000031.1, forward strand.
AGCTTTCCCACCTTCTATGGTGGGCATTTTTGGACGCTGTTACCAAAATGATGATCGCATAACCAAAGGAGAATCTTATAATCGAATTAAAGCTTTTCGCAATTTTCTCCGCGATAATGGAATTAATTCCGAAGTTCCTTTTAATATCCCCCATAGATTAACGGCAGCCAGGGCGGGATTAGGAACTTTTGGTAAAAATAACTTCTTTTATTCAAGGAAGATTGCACGCCAAAGTTCGTGGGTATTGCCAATTCCTATAGTTGTAAACTATGAATTTACTCCTGATAAGCCTACAATTGAGGTTGGATGTCCAGATTGGTGCAAACATACTTGTATAGCATCTTGTCCTACTGGTGCGTTAAGTAGTATCCGTAAGATCGATCCTCGTAAATGCATTTCCTATCTTACATATTTTGGACAAGGCCCTACCCTAAAAAAATTCCGAGAACAAATGGGTATGTGGGTTTATGGATGCGATCGATGCCAAGAGGTGTGCCCAAGAAATAGGGCGTGGCTGGCTCAAGAACTTCCCCTTAATAAAGTAGTGGCCGCTAAAGCAAAGGATTTTGAATTATCGCGTTTGCTTCATATGGATAAAAGATTTTATAGAACCCGAATTTGGCCTCACATGTTCTATACGAACGATTTATGGAGATGGAAAATGAATGTTGCAAGAGCAATGGGAAATTCTCTTGACCCTAAATATGTCCCTGATTTAATTCAGGCTTTCGAAGAAAATAAGGATAAAAGAGTGAATGGGATGATCGCCTGGGCGTTAGGCCGTATTGGTGGCACGAAAGCTGAAAAATCTTTAAAGAACTTTCTTAATAGTAGTGAAGGCTCAGTTAAAGAGGAGATTTTACAAGCTTTAGAGCAGTTTTAACTTACAAATGTAACAACTATTCTTTTTCTAAAAAATTAATTAATTGATTAAAGATGATCTTTCACATACTAAAACAAAAAAAAATATAAAGTGAGATATAAAATGGGTATGTTAGATGGAAAGGTCGCTATAATAACTGGTGCTGGACGAGGTTTAGGGCGCGAAGAAGCCTTAGCTATGGCTAAAGAAGGCTGCAATTTAGTAGTTAACGATCTAGGAGCCGCTTTTGATGGAACTGGTAAAGAAACGAAAATTGCTGATGATGTTATCGAAGATTGTAAAAAGTTAGGCGTAAAAGCGGTTGGAAATTACGACTCCGTTGCTGATTTCAATAAAGCAAAAGCAATGATTGACCAAGCTATATCGGAGTTTGGTAAACTTGATATTGTAGTTAATAATGCGGGTATCTTGAGAGATAGAATGATTTTTAATATGGCCGAGAGTGATTTTGACGGTGTCATTGCAGTTCATTTAAAGGGAACGTTTAACTTGACTCGTCATGCTTCTGCTTATTTTAGGGAACAATGCAAGGCCAATCCCAAACTAAAAAATTTCGGAAGAATTATCAACACAGCATCCGATTCTGGCTTGATTGGAAATATAGGACAATCCAATTATGGTGCCGCTAAAGCGGGAATAGCTGCTTTCACAATTATTACAGCAGCCGAATTAAAGAAATATACTACAGTTAACTGTGTAGTTCCAAGCGCTCGTACTCGAATGACTACTGACGCGACACCTAAAATGGCGGGATTTATGAAAATGAAGACGAAGGCAGGTTTTGACGTTTTTAATCCTTCACATTTCGCACCACTAGTCGCATTTTTAGCGTCAGATGAAGCTCGAAGAATTACTGGAGAAGTTTTTAGAGCAATCGGCGATAAAGTTTGGGTGTACCAAGGATGGCATACAGTTAATAGAATAGACAACAATGGACAACCTTTTACCCCTCAAATTTTAGCTGAACGAGTAAAATCAGAACTATTGAAAGGAATTCCAAAGAAAGCAGAATCCGCAAATATGGCTGAAGAATTATTCGGCTCTTAAACCTAGGTTGAAATTATATTTTTTTTCATATCTATTTTTTAAATTTTTAAAAATTTGATTAAAAATAATTAAATTAAAACAAAAAAAAAATTAAGATTCTAAGAGACCATCCCAGGTAGCACGTTCTTTGTCAAGATATCTTTCAATCACTTTAAATTCTTTACCAAAAACCATTGTTGATCTCTTCTCAACATCATATGAAGGCCACTTTGGAATGCCATCGTGGTTTGGATTTCCAGTACGGGCAAATGTTATCCAAGAATCCATTATATTTTCGCTGAGAGTATCGGCTTCTGGTCCTTTGCCAAAAAACAGATCGGCTTTAGGTAAATCAATCGTACCGAATACAAAAGGAATTTCCATAATATGGCAAGAACCTAATTTGCCTTTAAATGCTGGTGATGGCCAAGTAAATAAATAATTGTATACATTTGAGTTATGGACCAAATATTCCTCGGCAAAGCGTATTTCTGGAATACGAAACATAAAATCAGTGCCAATAGCGTCGAATATTTCAATTAGGTTAGTAGAAACCATCTCTTTCATAGTGTTTTTATATATTTTAAGAATTTGTAAACTCTGGTTTTGATCAAGATCTATTCTGCTTAAGACTGCATATACCAATCCTGGGAATTTTTCTTCACCTATTTTACTAAATCTCGGATCTAGTGCCGTCCATAGTTTGTATTCGTTTTCATTACATCCTATTAGCAAATCAATATTTTTTCCTGCCCCATTTCGTAGTGCTTTTAATGGATGCTTTGGTAGGGTATCACCATCAATGCTAGGTCTAAAATCCATGAGTTCTGTTGTACCTTCTTTCTCTGCTCTGGCTAAAACCTTATTTTGGGCATCAATGATCTTTTCGGGAGGCACTTTTCGGAGCGCATCAATATCTCCTTCTTTAATCTCCAACTCTCTAAATAAGTTATTGCTGCTTTTTTTGGCTGGCTTTGGATCAAGAATGGGCGCACTTTGAGCAATAACACGATTAAATAGACCATTAGCTGCGGGCATTGCCATTAATATAATGACAGAAATCCCTCCTGCAGATTCACCAAAGATTGTAACATTATTTGGATCGCCACCAAAGGCTTCAATGTTATCTTTAATCCATTTAAGGGCAGCTATTTGATCTAACATCCCTACATTGGCAGTCACACCAGGAGAATTTAAAAAACCTAGAGCTCCTAACCTATAATTAATAGTAACTATTACCACATTACCACGACGGGTTAAGACTGAACCCTCATAAATTGGATTAGCTCCACCACCTATAATAAAAGCGCCACCATGTATCCATACCATAACTGGTCGCTTGCCATTGTCGGTAGCTGGAGTCCATATATTAAGTGTTAGACAATCTGTTTCGCTTTCCCAACTAGGTTTGCCAAACATATTTTCAAGGGGCGTATATCCTTGGTACACATAAGGACCATATTTAGTGGCATCAAGTACATTATTCCAAGGTTCTCTCTCAGCCGGAGGACTAAAACGTAAGGAACCTACTGGCGAGGCTGCATATGGGATGCCCTTAAAAATTTGTATACCGTTGCTTTTATACCCTTGAACCTTACCGGATTTAGTTTCAATAATATCTGTCTTATTCATAATCGATGACATTCTTTTAATAATTGAATAATTTAATTTATTTTTAATTTTAATTTAGATAAGCATCTCAAATAATTAAAATTTGATTCTTTTACAATTAAGTAAGCCTCGTCTATCAAAGAATACTTTTATAAGCTTCTTAAACTTGGGCTGGATTAAAACTTCTTTTTTCATCTAATTCTTTTCTTCTATTAGCCATTATATTTCTTAATTCTTTTGATTCCTTTGGATAATAAATATATAAAAAGGTTATACTATAAAAATTATAAAGTCCAATTAATAATATAATTTTAAAATTAATAATAAGTTTGGATGTATAAAATGTCTGGAGTAGATTTAAAGACAGTTGGAAAGAAGAGTAAAGAAAGTGTTTTTAAATATAATTGGAAAGATATTATCCTTTACGCCTTAGGTGTTGGTGTTCAGGCAGATGAACTCCCATTTGTCTATGAAAGAGTTCGTGGGGGGCTTAAAGTCATACCTAGTTTTGCCACTATAGCCGGAATGGGGGCTCTTATATTTCCTGGGAAGATTGATTTTTCACGATATATACATGGTGAACAACTTATCCGACTCCATCAACCATTTTCCTCAACAGATGAAATCCTAAGAACTGGGGAAGTAATTAATATCTACGATAAGGGTAAGGGTGCGGTGATTCATACAAATGTTTCAGGCTATTCCAAAGATAATGAACCGATATTTGATGCGAAATGGATACATTTTTATATTGGTGCAGGAGGATTTGGTGGAGATCCCGGACCTAAAGCCGAGCCTTTAAATCCACCTGAGGGGATAGACCCTGATTTCAGTGTATCATATAAAACTACTGAGAATCAGGCTGCCTTATATAGACTTAATGGTGATTTTAATCCTTTACACTTGGATCCAGAATTTGCTAAGAGAGGTGGTCAAGAAAAACCAATTCTTCATGGATTATGCACATATGGTTTTGCAACTCGGGGCATACTTAGTGCTCTTTGCAATAATGATGTATCGCGTTTTAAAGAATTTAAAGCTCGATTTTCTAATGTTGTATATCCTGGAGAAACCTTAATCACCGAGGGGTGGAAAGACAACGGGCGTTATATAATTCAGGCGCGAACAAAAAGAGCTATAGTAATAAACAATGCTTATGCCATTGTAGAATAAGAAAAATGAAGGATTTATTGAGTATTGCATCAGAGATAGGTAAAGTAGTTTTTCGTTTATTTTCTACTTGGGTACCCCGTGTATTTTGTGTTCCAGGGAGACGCTTAAAATTACACCCTAATGATTATTATTCTTTCGGGACGATTTAGTAATGCTTAAGCATTTTGGTCGGTAAACGAGAGTTAAGTACTAAAAAGTACTTATAGGTTATAAATGTATTACAAAATTAAACCTATATATGTATTTTATTAATTAGATACATCAACTTTGGGTGCTGGGATAAATACACTTCTAAGGTCTGTCTTTCGTAATGTTCTAGCTTTCTCCGGGCATTGCTGCACGCAGACTCCACAACCTATGCATTTGTTATCGTCATTATGAGACTTTTCATCTATTAAAGCCGGTGCTTCAATTGGGCATTTTTCGACGCACGTTCCACAACCTTTGCACTTTTTTTCATCTATTTCTGCGATATATGAAGTTTTAGTATGGAATGGCCATATATCTCGATAATAGCTTTGAAAAAGAAGACAGCAACATTTGCAGCAATTACATAGCGCATTTTCTTCTTTATCGAGATCAAAGTCGTAATGAAAAGCTTTATGAACAAGGCCATCATTTTCTGCTTCTATTAAAACTTTTTTCGCTTCCTCTTTGGATATTGGTTTGCCAAAACCATGTTCAATAAAATAGCGACCTATATGCCCAAAATGTAAGCATCTAAATTGATCTTTTGTCATTTTACAAGGATCATCTAAAAGCTCCTTTTCGAACTTACAAGGACATTGGGATAATGAGATCGTATCATATCGATCAATAATTTTAGCGGCTTCATAAAAAGGTAACGTTTCTTCTTGTGGAATAATAAGCTCCTTATCAATTGGTACTATCCTTGTAAAAGCGGGCATTTCTTTTTCGAACAAAGGTAACAATGTCTCATAGTTTTTTTGGGTTAATTCACTCGCTTCTTCAAGTATTTTATCATAAATTTTCGCGAGTTTCTTCCTTTTTTCTGTAGTGCCTTTTTTAACTAAAGAATATTCGAATATATCTGGGATTGGCGCCAATAGATGATATTCCATAACATCAGAAACTTCATTAGGCATATCTAAAATGATTCCTTCATCCATTAAAGAATTTAGCATTGCTTTTAGATCTCTATCTTCCATCCCTGTTTTTTCTTTTAATTTAGCAAATGTCAAGATGGGATTTCTGAAATTCAAGAGGAATTTTACTTGTTCTTCATTTAATAGAGTCTTTAATAGCTTAATCATCGTATCATTGGGTTGAAATATAGGATTACCGCTGGCTCTAACTATTATTTTAGCCACTTTTTGCCACACTTTTTCCGACATTTTAAAAAAAACCTTTTTTATATTCTTTCCGATGAATTCGTTTGTGATTTATTATATTTATTTATAAATTATAAAATAACTCTACCATAACTTGCAAATAATTAAAAAAAAAATTAGATAAGATCTATATCCTTATAGCCCTCTTCTATAAAAGACTTTAACCTAAAATTAAATGAATAAAAAGGAAATATAATTTTACAAGAATTTTTTTAATTTATTTTATAAGCGATAGTATTTTACATTCTTGCTAATTCTTTAATGCGAGCAACTCCAGATAACGCATCATCCGAAAAATCATCCGCTCCAAATTGTTTTGCCACCTTCATATTTAAAGGAGCACCCCCCACAATTAACTTTACTTTATCCCGTAGACCAGCAGCGTCTAATGCGTCGCGAACTATTTTTATTTGCGGTACTGTCATGCTTAAAAGAGTACTCAACGCAACAATCGGGGCACCCGTCTCTTTAACTTTCTCTACTATGGTTTCTGCGTCAACATCCTTACCTAAATCATACACTTCAAAACCGCCACTCATTAGGAATATCCCCAATAAGTTTTTACCGATATCGTGGTTATCTCCTCTAACGGTTGCTATGATAACCTTAACTTTCTCTTGAGTCTTTTCCGAGATAGCTAAATGTGGTTTAAGAACTTCAAGTGCAACAATCATACATTGACCGGCAAGCATTATATCGGCGAGATAATACTTTTCTTCGTCGTAATATCGTCCAACTTCGTCCATCCCTCTTGTTAAAGCAGATAGTACTTCGAGAGGTTCCTTTCCATCGTCTTCAAGTGCAACCTTTACAGCGTCAGCTATATCGTCTAGTTCTAATTCTACAATAAGTTCGGTTATTTTTTCTAATTCCATACCATAAAACCTTTTTTATGAGATCTTATGTGTTAAAATGATTGTAATTTTTTATATCTAATATTGTATATATTTAATCTATATACTATTTAATGATTTAAAAAAAGTAAATTGTTTATTATGGTCTTATCAAAACGAGAGCGAGTTATTCGAACCTTGGAACTTGAGGAACCGGATATGATTCCTATTCATTATCTTGGTTTCGAGAGAACTGGCATTTCATATCAATACTTTCGGGAGTCAGACGAATATGAAAAATATAGAACATACATAGAGAACGATTTTTCAAAATTGAAATATCAATGGGCAGGAAGTATCACAGAACTGCGATTTTGGAACGTAGATTGTCATGCTATGGATCCTTGGGGACTAAAAAAATTTAAGATAAAAGCAGTTCCAGCACCCCCTGAATATCCTGAATGTGTTATATCTACTAGGGATGGGAGAATTTGGAAGCTTGTAAAACAAGTTGAGACGGGATTGTCTTATCGGTGGTATGTAGATGGTTACTTTCGAACGCCAGAAATATTGCATTCTTATTGGGATAAATATGGCAAACCTTCTGAGTTGATTAACGATAAAATGAATTATACGCCCCAGATTTGGGAAAGTTATGTGAAAAGCCTTGAACCTTATTTTTATCCGATGGCTTTTTTACTTATGGCTCTGCATGAAACGCTCTTTGAAGGAATGACCATACCTCGAGTGGCATATTATATGCGTAAAAATCCTCAATTCATTCACGAGGTAATGACTGAATTCAATAAAGTGAATTTAGAACTCATTAAGCGATTATCTGAGGCAGGAGTCGATATTATTTTTTATTTTGACGATCTAGGGTATAAAGGGCGTTCAATTTTTTCCATTGATAATTTTCGAGAGTTTATTCTCCCTTACTATAAGCAGATATATGAAGCATGTAAAAAGAATGGAATGTTCGTTCTTCAGCATTCTTGTGGGTATATCGATAAACTTTTACCTTATATGGTGGATGCGGGATTAAATGGTATTGAAGCGTTGGAACCGGCAGCCGGAGTCGATTTAGCGCACTTAAAAAAAACTCTTGGAGATCGCCTAGCTTTTATGGGAGGTGTTGACGCTTCCAATTTGCTTAATTTTGGCACCCCAAAAGATGTTGAAGAAGAAGTGAAAAGATGCATTAAGGCAGCTGCTCAAGGGGGTGGATACTTTGCTGGACCAAGTCATAACATCCTAAACGCACCATGGGAAAATATTTTAGCATTAAGAGCAACTATTGAAAAGTATCGAAAATATCCGTTGAATTTAGCGTGACATTTAATCATTTACTTTTCTGAGAATGTAAATCTTAAATTTAAATTTTGAAAATTATTGAAATTTTTTTAAACAAACAATTAATTTCTTTATTATGACATTATCAAAAAGGGAACGCGTATTTCGAACCTTAGAACTTGAGGAGTCAGATATGGTACCTATCCAAAATATGGGCTTCGAGCCTACTGGTAAAATATTTCAAGAATTCATGGAATCTGAGGAAAAAAAATGGAGCACCACATGGGTAAAAGTTTACAAAAAGAAATATTGGATTACAGAACAGCGATTCTGGAATGTTGATGTTCAGTATATGGATCCCTTTGGCGCTAAAATAAAATATCATCCTAAAAAAGCACCACCAGAATTCCCTGATTGTCGTATTAACCCCTTGAATGGAAAAATATCAAGAATTGTGAAACAAATAGAAACTGGTTTGGATTATTCGTGGTATATAGACGGGTATTTCACTACGCCAGAAATATTACATTCTTATTGGGATAGATATGGAAGACCTTCGGAATTAATAAAAGATAAAATAAATTATTCCCCTCAAGTTTGGGAAAGATTTGTAGAAGATCTCGCGCCATATTTTTATCCTATGGCTACGTTACCTATTGCAGCCCATGAAGCTTTATTTGAAGGAATGACGATCAGCCGGGTGGCCTATTACATGCGAAAAAATCCCCAATTTATCCATGAAGTGATGAGTGAATATACTAAAGTTAACCTCGAAATTGTCAAGAGGTTTGGAGAGGCAGGAGTTGATATAGCGTTCATGTTTGACGACTTAGGATATAAAGGACAAACAATCTTCTCTCTTGAAAATTTACGGGAATTCATTCTCCCTTACTATAAAAAAATATATCAAACATGCAAGAAAAACGGGATGTTTATCGTTCAGCATTCTTGTGGTAAGATCGATGAATTTTTACCAGACATGGTTGATGCGGGATTAAATGATATCCAAGCGTTGGAACCGGCAGCCGGAGTAGACTTAGCACATTTAAAAAAAACTCTTGGAGATCGCGTAGCTTTTATGGGAGGTATTGACGCTTCCAATGTGCTTAACTTTGGTACCCCAAGAGATGTTGAAGAAGAAGTAAGGAGATGTTTTAAGGCAGCTGCTCACGGAGGGGGCTATTTTGCAGGACCAAGCCACAACATATTAAACATGCCGTGGGAAAATGTTTTAGCACTAAGGGCGGCTATTGAAAAATACCGTAAATATCCCTTAAATTTAAATTAAAATTATAAAATTAATTATTAAATCTACTGTCTCAACTTTTTATCATTATTATTGGATTAAAAAAAGTAAAATGCAAAAATTTAATAGACTCTTTGTCTATGGTACATTACAACATGGACAAGATAGAAATATTATCCTCCAAGATTTACGTTATGAAAAAGCTATTTTACCTGGGTATAGGAAAGTTCTTCCCCCCTCATTAGGATTTCCGTTTATCATTCGGGACGAAGCCTCTGAAGTGAAAGGTGAAGTTTATTATGGCTTAGAAGAAGATTTATTCAAAAAAATCGATGTTATTGAAAGAGAAGGTTCTTTATATCATAGAATTTTGGTTAAAGTAGAAACGACAAAAGGAGAGGAAATAGAGTCTTTTGTCTACTATCCTGATAAAAGTCTTATCAATGCTTATTTATAATTATTGAACGATTTTTTTGGGCAGAAAATTTTTTAAACAAATAAAATAAATTTAAAATTATGGTTTTATCAAAGCGTGAACGCGTTATTCGAACTTTAGAACTTGATGACGAACCTGACATGGTTCCTATTCACAATTTTGGATTCGAACGAACGGGTACATCTTATCAAAACTTTCTTAAATCTGAGGAAAAGAGAGCCCTTGAAACTAAAGTAAAAAACACATTTCAAAAAAGGACATATGATATTACAGAGCAGCGATTTTGGAATGCTGATTGCCACAATGTAAACCCCTTTAACATCCTAAAGCTTTACATAAAAAAGTCACCTCCAGAATATCCTTATCATGCGATTGATGTATTTTCTGGTAGATTATTTAAGCTTGTGAAACAAGTTGATACCGACCTCTCATATCATTGGTATATTGACGGATATTTTAAAACACCAGAAGTACTACTTTCTTATTGGGATAAGTATGGTAAGCCTTCAGAAATCGTAAGCAATAGAGCTAGAATTTCAAAGCAAGCCTGGGATGCTTATGTAGAATCGGTTTCACCATATTTTGTTCCAATGCTAGATTTACCAATCGCATTGCACGAAAATATGTTTGAAGGAATGACGATTACTAAGGCAGCGTATTACATGAGAAAAAATCCTCAATTCATTCATGAAATCATGAAAGATTTTACTAAAGCCAATGTAGAAATAATTAAGCAATATGGAGAGATTGGGGTTGATATAGTGTTTTACTACGATGATTTAGGGTATAAGGGGCGGTCTATTTTTTCTATTAAAAACTTTCGTGAATTTATCTTACCTTATTACAAAGAGATGTATCAAACAAGTAAAAAGCTGGGAATGTTTATCGTCCAGCATTCGTGTGGATATATAGATAAACTCTTACCATATATGGTAGATGCCGGGCTTAACGGTATTCAAGCACTTGAACCCGCGGCTCATGTCGACTTAGCTCATTTAAAGAAAACCCTTGGAGATCGCATAGCTTTTATGGGCGGCATAGATGCTTCTAATGTGCTTAATTTTGGTACTCCAAAAGATGTGGAAGAAGAAGTAAAGAGATGTATTAAAGCGGCTGCATCAGGAGGAGGATATTTTGCCGGACCAAGCCATAACATTTTAAACATGCCGTGGGAAAATGTTTTGGCATTGCGAGCGGCAATCGAAAAATATCGGAAGTATCCATTGAATTTAGCATAACATTATATCATTCAATTAACGGAACCGTTTTAGCTTTATCTGCATTTGCAGCAATCGCATCTATTATTCGTGGCCAAGCTTCTGGTGGTAATTCGTGTCCCATGTCTTCAATGATTAACAATTCTGCACCAGGTATAGATTCTGCGGTATCTTTTCCACCTTCAAGCGGAACAAGTGGATCATCTCCACCATGAATTAATAGTGTAGGAATATTCACCGAAGCAAGTTTGGTCTTCCGACTCCCACTTGCTAAACCTGCTATAAGCTGCCGTGCTACTCCTTCTGGATAGAAACTACGATCATATGCTATAGCAGCTCTTTCTCGTACTTTTTCTTCATCAAACAAAAACCCGGAGCCATTTAAAACGTGCTCAAGGTTTACCGAATATTCAATATAAGCATCTCGCTCCTCTGGTATGGGCGTCATCAAAATTTTCATTGCTTTTGGCTTTGGCTGTGGAAGATCAGACCTTCCAGTTGTTGACATGATTGAAGTTAGACTCAAAACTCTGGAAGGATATTTGATTGCCATTTCCTGTACAATACTTCCGCCCATTGAAAGACCACAAATGTGAGTTTTATCAATATTTAAAGCATCTAAAAGACCTATAGCATCATCGGCCATATCCTCCATCTTATATGGTGCTTGAACCTCCTTCCCTCTTCTCAATAAATCAATCGCTTTCACTATATCCTTACCATGAGGGACACCAGCTTCTTCAAATTTAGTTGAGAGTCCAACATCTCGGTTATCAAATCTAATTACATAGAATCCCTTCTCTACAAGTTTTTCACAGAATTCTTCTTCCCAACCTATCATCTGATCACCAAGCCCCATTACCAAAAGTAATGGCTTTGATGAAGGATCTCCAAATGTCTCATACTCAATCTCGATATTATTTGCTTTAACTTTAGCCATTTTTATTAACCTTTAAAATATTTATGATTTAGTTGGAATTTTTTTTTGTTAGATTGTTATTAAGATATTTGTGTTTATAAAATTAACTTAAATCTATTGCAATATAATCAAAGGATATTTTGGAGGACCAAGCCATAACATTTTAAACATGCCATGGGAAAATATATTAGCCTTAAGAGCAGCTATTGAAAAATATCGAAAATATCCTTAGCAATTGTCTTGAAAGATAATTACGATTGGTTTAAACGCTAGCCAAACCTTGCTCGCTTCGTTCCTTTCAGTCTAGCTACACTTCACTCAGCGCGACAGAACCGTGTGAATTTATTCAATAAAATATAAAATGTTACGGAAATTAATATTTAATTACTAATTACTAAAAAATTAAAATTTTAAAAGATAGCAAATTATTTTTGTGGAATCAAAAAATAAATATTGAAATATTTCGTGATAAATAACCTATAGGCCTAATTTGATTGATTTTTATGTCAAACGATTTAACAAAAAAAGATCTACTGGTTTTCGTTAGCTACACAATTAAAGACGCAAATTTGTTTAGAATCAGCGAGATTGCTGAAACTTTAACTAATTACGAAGAGATCGGCGATGTACTTTATTGCGAAGAAGATACGAGAGACAATTTTATCCAGTATATGAATAAATATATAGGCGAATGCGATGTAATGATCTTGTTCTGCTCACCTAATTCTCTGAAATCGGAATTCGTACAGGACGAATGGATGGCTGCTCGCGCTATGAAAAAGCCTATTATTCCTGTGTATATTAAAGAGACGCATATCCCCCCCCTTTTGAGAGCAAGGATAGGTTTTGAGTTTGATACTTTTGACTTTCAAAAAAATGTCCAAGGACTCTACGATCTAATATTGAAGAAAATTCAACCCATTCAAGATTTAGAAGCAAGAAAAAGCGTTCAAGTGTCGTCAAGTTCTACAATTAAAAATAAATACGATTTTCTCGTTAATTTAGGCAACAAATATTTTAATTCCAAACAATATCAAGAAGCTTTAAGTAATTACCAACAAGCTCGTAAAGTTAGTGAAGATTTATACGACATAAATTTAACGATTGAAATTGACGACCTAATAACACAAACAGAAAATTTAATAAAGATAGAACAAGAAGCAAAGGAAAAACGAGAGAGAGAATACTACTTCCCCTGAGAATTTAATCTCTATTTTTGTACCACCTATTTGATCTTTTCCAAAAAAAATTTAACTTAAATCTATTGCAATATAATCAAAGACTCTCTATTAAACTGAAATAAAAAAATTGAAAAAAAAAAGTTTTTTAATTTTTATGTGGCGGGACCATTCTCACAATTCTTTGGCCTTCAATTAAAGATATGGCGTTTTCGGGACATAAATACGCACACACGCCGCATCCGACACAAAATTCTTCTATTCTTTCCGCTTTATCGTCATCGTTTAATTGAATTGCTTTATTATAACATTTTTCGACGCAAGTACCACATCCTACGCATAAATCTTGATCAATGCTAGCTAAGTAGTTTGTTGCATTAGCTACTGGAAAAATTAAACAATCTCTCGCGGTTAAACAACAACAACTGCAGCAATTACAAATAGCTACCTCATCTTTGCTAGTATCGCTGTGTAAATGATATGCCTTGTGAACTAATCCCGCATCTTCAATTCGTTTTAAAATTTTTAGCGCTTCTTCTTTAGATACTAATTTAGAAAAACCATGGTTGGATGTATGACGCGCACTTTTACCGAGAGTAAAGCAACTTGGCGTAAGCTCAATTTGTTTACACGGATCTCCTAAAAATTCTTTATGCTGTCGACAATAACAATGACCTACTGCAATATCATCAAATTTATTAATCAATTCTTCGACTTTTTGGGTGGGGATAATTTTTTCTTTTGGAGCTTCTACTTCTTCATCAATAATGATATTAAGTTCTTTTCCAGTTTCTTTATTTTTTAATATTGGAACGGTTCGATCGATTGGTGGCATGTTTTTCATTCCAGAGATAAATCGGTCGTAATTCTTTTGAATAAGACTTTCTGCTTCTTCGTGTAATTTATAAAATAAGTCTGATATCTTCATATTTTCCTCTGTTTTTTCAAGGTCTTGCATAAAAGTATATTCAAATTGTCTACCAATCGGTAATAATCGATAAACCATTACTCCTTGGCGATTTGGTTGATTAAAAAGTACGCCTTTTTTTGCCAAGGCATCCGCTTTTTTTAAAATTTCTTCTTCAGTCAGTCCACTGCTTTCTTTCAATTGTTCCATGGTTTGAGAAATATTTTTCCTAAACGCCATTACTAAATCTAAGTTTCCTTCTGCGATAGAATGTTTTAATATGTCCAATAATATGTCAGATACGGGATATGGAAATCCCCCTGGCACTTTATTTAAGATATTAGCTGCTTTTTTATATTTATTTTTTATAGCCTCAGACATTTTTATTCAAGGAATTTTTTGATTTAAGAAAAATTAAAACTTTAATTATGAGAAATGAATATAAAAAATTATTTAGATTTAATGATTAAAAAATCTAATTTAAATTGTTATTAATTTAAACCTATTAGAAATTAAATAAGAAAAGGTGTTATGAAATGTCTGAAGAAAAAAAATTCGAACATGTTAAAATCGAGATGGTAGAAGAGGGAAATTACGCTGTAGTATCAATAAATCGTCCTGATAAGTTGAACGCGCTTCAAAACCAAACACTTAGAGAAATTGCAGAAGCTTTAGAACCTTTAGAAGTGAACCCTAAAGCTCGATGTGTAGTTTTACGCGGCACTAAAGACTTTACAAAAAAACCTGCCTTCTCTGCCGGCGCAGACCTCTCCGCGCGTAGTGGTTCTGATTTAGATCAACGTAATTTAAGACACCAATCGCATACTATATATAGGAGGCATAAGTATTACGATTTAATTGAAGAATTTCCTAAACCATTAATCGCAGCCGTTGATGGATATGCCTTAGGGGGTGGATTTGAATTAGTGTTAGTTTGTGATATTGTTATTGCTTCGAAGAGATCGGCTTTCGGTTTTCCTGAAATTGTTAGGGGCATTTTTCCCGGTAATGGGGGAACTCAAAGATTAATTCGAAATCTTGGCAAATATAGAACAAAGCAAATGATGTTTTTTGGCGACCATTACACGGCAGAAATGATGCATGAATGGGGTATTGTCTCATATTTAGTTGATGACGATAAATTTGAGGATCTTGTGCACGAAAAAGCGTCTTGGTTAGGAAATGCTGCTACGAACAGCTTGTTTGTAATTAAAAAATGTATTGATTATGGATCTCAAGTACCGCTAAATGTAGGTCTGCAATTCGAACATTTAGGATTTGCTGTAAACTCTCAAAGCAAGGATGTCATTGAAGGAGTAACCGCTTTCTTACAAAAAAGAACTCCTAAATTTAAGGGCAAATGATATACGTACGTAATCGTTACTGATTTAAATTTTATTTCATAGATTTTTTTTTCTTAAATCTTTTTTATTTTCTCGTATTAATACAAATAGAATTAAATTCAAAAATAAAAAAAATAAGAAAAAGTGGTTACATGGAAATAAAAGAAGTTTGGCTCATTGATTATGCTCGTACAGCATTTTCGCGATCCAGACCAAAACAACCTGAAAGGGATGTATTTGGCGAAATAAGAGGAGATGAATTACTTGCGGAGTTATTACTCAAATTTTTTGACGAGAAATTAGCCGCCAAGGGGATTGAAAGAAAAGATGTTGAAGAAATATCTGTAGGAGTAGCCGCTGGTGTGCTAGAAAATTGGACTTATGGGGGTCGAATTCCCGGATTTTTGGCAGGTTTTCCAGCAGAGGTTCCCGCATTCTCCATAGATAGGCAATGTGGTTCGGCGGGTTCAGGTATGCATGTCGGCATCATGGAAATTATGACCGGTCATGCTAAATGTGTATTAGCAACGGGTTTTGAACATATGACGCGCGTTCGAGGAAAGGGAGCAGTCCCTAATCTACAGATGATGAATAGCAAAAGCAAATACTATCGTCCCGAATTAGATATGGCTACTAGTTTCAATATGCTTCAAACTGCTCAATTATTATACGAAGAAGAAGTGCCAACATTTACTAAAGAAGATTTAGATAAATTTGGAGTAAGAAGCCACAATTTAACGATTAAAAGTCAAGAAAGTGGATGGTTTAAAGGAGAAATTATTCCTATTGAGGATCATGTTGAAGGCAATCTTGAAGAAAAAATGATGGTTGATAGAGACATGAACGCAAGGAAATCAAACTTAGAAACAGTTTCAAAATTACCTCGCTTATCTAAACCATTTTATTTAAAAAAAAATGGTGGTAGGAAAGGCTATATAGAAAGAGAATGTACAAAAGATGGAGTAATAACAGTTGGAAGTTCCTCTCCTTTAAATGCTGGAGCGACAGCAGCTGTTCTCATGGAAGCGGAGGAAGCTAAAAAGAGAGGACTTGATCCTATGGCAAGAATTATATCTATTGGATGGGCTGGTGTACATCCTGCGACAATGGGGCGCGGACCAGTTCCTGCAACGCAAAGAGCATTAGCTTATGCAGGGTTAAAAGCAGACGATATTGATTTTTGGGAAATAAACGAAGCCTTCTGCATTGTTGCGCTAAACTGTATGGATAAATTGAATGTTCCAGAAGAAAAAGTTAATGTTATGGGAGGATCTACCGCTATTGGGCATCCTTTAGGTTCTACTATGGTGCGACTTACAGGTACCGTAGCTAGGATTTTGAAGGATAACAAAGCTAAATACGGAATAGCTAACGCTTGCGTTGGTGGCGGTCAAGGAGTTGCCACAATTATTGAAAATCTTGACGCATAACTCAACTTTTTTAATTCATTCTTTTTTTTTAAATATTATAAAAACTTTTTTTTAAAAGTGATTGCATGACTCATATATCAGATTTATTTAAATTAGATGGAAAAGTTGCTCTTGTTACAGGTGGCGGGAGAGGTTTGGGGTATTTTTCCGCTGAAGGATTGACCGAAGCAGGAGCAGATGTGGCGATTTGTGGAAGAGATATTCATGGAAAATTGGATAATGCTCTTGAAAAGTTAAAAAAATCAGGACGAGATTGCATATCAATTAAGTGCGATGTATCAAAAGAGATTGAAGTAAAACAAATGGCAAAAACAATTAAAAACTATTATGGTAAATGCGATATTCTTGTAAATAACGCCGGAATTGGCGATGTAGCTCCATCTAAAACGTATAGTTTAAGTCGGTGGAATAATTTAATTAATACTAATTTAACGGGGACATTCTTGTGTTGTCGAGAAATAGGGAAAATGATGATAAGACAAAAAAACGGAAGGATCATTAACTTTTCTAGCGAAAATGGACAAGTAGGATTTTCTGTTGGTATGACTGCTTACGCAACAACCAAAATAGGAATTATTGGTCTTACGAGATCGTTAGCTGTTGAATGGGGTAAGTATAACATCAAGGTTAATGCCATTCTCCCAGGCAACATGGAAGAAGGGATGATGTTGGTGCTTAAAGATAAAAATGGTCCAATGTATAAAACAATTGGAGAACCGTTATTGAAACTAATCCCATTAAAACGATTCGGTTCAGGGGACGATATTAAAGGAGCGATTGTTTTTCTAGCATCAGAAGCAAGTAGTTATATTTCGGGCGCAAAAATTGTAGTTGATGGCGGTTTTACAATTAATGCTGGTATTTAGAAATGATGATGTTCCTAATGTTATTCTTAACCATGGTGGTAAGTTGACGCGAAATGATCGATTCTCTTTTTACAAATTATAGTTTAGAGAAGGAAAAATAGCTTTTTACTAAAAATTTAATAAAAAAAAGGTTATAAAAAAAAAATTGTTTAATCTGGGCGTGAAGGAGGTAATCGTACTATTCTTTCATTTTCGACTAAAGAAATCGCGTTTTCAGGGCAAAAATAGGCACAAACACCACATCCTATACAACGATCTACTGTATTTTCAGCCTTTCCGTCATCATTTAACTTCATTGAACTTGTATGACAATGTTCAACACATGTACCGCATCCTACACAAATATCCTGATTAACTTGAGTAATATAGTTAGTGGCATTCACAGAAGGACCGGGTACTTGCCCACAACAGCAAGTGCAACAATTACATATGCTTGTCTCGTCTCTTTTTATATCAAAATTCGGATGATAAGCTTTATGAACCAATCCATCTTCTTCAGCTTTTTTTAATATTTTTAAAGCTTCTTCTTTGCTTACCATTCTGCAGAATCCCTGTTCAGTTGTATAGCGAGCACTCTTACCGAATGTGAAACAATTCTCCCTATCATCCGTCTGTTTACAAGATTGACCTAACAAATCCTTATGATGCCGGCAAAAACAATGTCCAACTGCAATATCATCAAATTTTGCAATTATTTCTTCCACTGTTTGAGCAGGTAAGATTTTTTGCTCGGGGGCTTCTATTTCTCTGTCAATTACAATTTCCTTACCAGTGGCTTTATTTTCTCTAAATGGGATAGTTCGATCAATTGGCGGCATTTTTTCGATAAAAGAAAGTACAGCGTCATAATTCGCGTTTATACGTTCCCTCCCTTCGCTCATAAGTTTTCCAAATAATTGTGCTATTTCTTTAGTTTCTGCAGTTTCTTCTAATGCTTTCATAAAAGTATATTCAAATACGCCAACATTTACGAAAGGCATCAGGCGATAAACCATTAATCCACTTCTATTTGGTTGATTAAAAATAAGGCCCTTCTTTGCTAAAACCTCAACTTTTTTCTCAATTTCTTCTTCTGATAAGCCACTGCTCTCTTTTAGTTGTTCCATTGTTTGAGATTTCCTTTTTCTAAATGCTAATATGAAATTTAAATATTCTTCATCTACTAAATATTTCAAAATAGTTAGTAAAGTATCAGTTACCGGATATGGAGTTCCTCCAGCACTATTAATGGCTTGTGCCACTTTTTTGTATTTCCTATCTATATCTACAGACATCCTTTTCCAATTTTATCTATTTTATTAGTCTTAAATTCTAATATTGATTATATTTAGGTTATTAATTTATTAAATTTATATTAATCTGTTTTGATTTTATGATTTTATTATGTCAGTAATGAAAAATGGCGCTAGAATTTAAAGTTTAAATTCAGAAGTAAATTTATAATAACCAATTCTCTTATGAATTAGTTATTACATAAATATAAAACTAAAATTGTATTAACTTGAAAATTATCAATTAGTTATAGTGGAAGGCTATGGAAAGAGAGAAACATTTGATAAGTCCTACAATTTCTAAGCTTATAAATGATTTAAAAAGTGGAAAACAAGCTGTACTTGATCAATTTTTGCTGAAAATTGAAAAAAATGGAACCCCTCTAATTGAACCAATCAATGATGATGAAAATCACAAATTAGTGACATTTATAGTTCGGACAGATGAAGATACGCAAAACATCGTAGTTATATGCTCGTTAGCAGATCAATATGATGTTATATCAAATAATATCTGTGAACGAATTGAAAATACGAATTTTTATTACAAAACCTTTATAGTTCTCAACGGCACTCGTACAATTTACACTATAAGCAAAAATAACTCTCTCCTCTATGGAGGTTTTTACGAAAACTTGATGAGAAATTGGCAGACGTGTTCACCAGACCCATTTAACTCAAAAGGATTTGTACAGCGATATAGCAGGGAGGGACAGAGGTTCGTAATTGAATACTCTGTCCTTGAAATGCCCGATGCAAAACCAAGGAAATGGACGATACATAATGAGAAGATACTCCCTGGAAAATTAGAAGAGATGGATTTTTACAGTAAAATTCTAAAAATGAAACGAAAAATCTGGGTTTATACTCCACAGGATTTTAATAAAAGAGGAAAGTTATACCATTTCTTAGTGATTTTTGATGGAAAGGCATTTCTCGAATTTACACAAACTCCTACGATTCTTGATAACCTACAAGCCAAAAACAAAATTCCACCAGTAGTAGCCATATTCATCCATAATTACAGCGGTTTACAGAGAGGAAAAGATTTAAATTGTTATCCTCCGTTCGCAGAATTTATTGCTAATGAA
Source organism: Promethearchaeota archaeon (assembly GCA_030605085.1). The sequence goes on from JAUWBH010000031.1 coordinate 38,399, forward strand.
TTAGTACCATGGGCTCGAAAAAATTATCACATCTCATCTAATCCTTCACAATTAGTAACAATTGGGAGTAGCTCCGGTGGATTAACGGCGTCATTCATCGCATATAAATATCCAGAAACTTTTGGAAAAATACTATCACTATCGGGCTATTATGCGTGGTCACCGGGTAATGTTTGGTTCCAACGGAGTCGTCATTATTATGGAAAAGATTTCATTCGTTGGTGGACCGAAGAGGATGAAAAAGAAGAAGAATGGCTTACAAAACAATTTTTGCGAAGTGAAAAATTACCGCTAAAATTTTATGTAAATGTTGGCAATCTCGAAACCAGAGCAATCAAATGGGTTCGAAATTTTCGTAATATGCTTCAAAAAAAGGAATATCCGCATTATTACGAAGAATATCCAGGAGGACACGAATATATTGCGTAGCGTGAGTATCTTCCTGATGGATTATTGTATTTAATTGGTTCGTAAGATTATTCTAAAATTTAGAATAATTATTTTGGAGTTCTAATTTACATAGAATAGATTTATAAGAAAAAAAACAATAAGAAAGTTTAGAGAACTATTTATAAAAGATATAATAAATAGAATTGACTCGTATTTAAAGCTAATATATTGTAAAATATGTATTGATAAATAACATTAGAGATGATAATTTGAATTCAGAGTTAAGAAGATTCTACCCGCTTGCTATGGTCAATATCACGAATAGGTGTACTTTAAAATGTAAACATTGCTTCGTTTTTCGGGAGGGCAATCCTAACATTCCTACAAAAAAGAGCGAAATGCCAGCAGATGTGATGATAAAAGAGATCAAAAAATACAAAAGGAGGCACGGCATTTACTCAATGGTATGGATGGGGGGAGAACCGCTTCTACGAAAAGATGTTTTGAAATTAGGTGTTAAGCTATTCCCTCGAAATGTCGTTACCACTAATGGAACACTTCCTCTAATTAACTTAGGACCAAAAACAAAATGGGTTATATCGTTAGATGGTCCTGAAGAAATTAATGACGAAATACGTGGAAAGGGGTGTTTCAAAAGGGTTATCTCTAATTTAAACAGTTTACCAGATGATTTTACAGGAGAACTTCAATGTCAATGCGTAATCACTAAAAAAAACGAAGGTGAGTTTGAAGAACTTATTGATTTTTTAATCAAAGAATCTCTAGTTAGAGGATTTATATTCTCTTTTTACGTTCCAAGGAAGAATGATACATCTGAATTTTCTTGGAAGTCTTTAAAAGAGCGAGATTTTGCTGTGAAAAAAGCTCATGCCATGAAAAAGAAATATCCGAATTTTATACTCAATAAGGAGTTAGCCTTTGAATTGTTATTATCTCAAAATGCATTGGCAATAACCAATAATTGTCCGATGAAGAAATATTTACTGCCACTTTATTTAGGAGATGACGGATTTGAGATTCCTTTTTGTTGTCATGGAAACGATGTGAACTGTGATTTATGTGGATCTTTTGGTGTATTCCATCTTGGAGCCTTGATAAAGACGAATCCACTCTTCGATTTTGAAAATGCGAGCAGAGAATATGTTCTTTAAACTATATTAAATCGATCTTAAAATTTGTTTAACATTATCTAAGTTTTTTTAAATAAAAATACTGATTATGTAAATTATTGCAAAAACATTTTATTAAAATAAAATTCAATTGGTGTAAATGAAAGAATATAACACTTTAAAAATAGAAGAAAGAGAAGATGGAATTTCGATCATTGCTTTCAACAGACCAAAAAGATTGAACGCAATGAATTTCGAACTAATTGAGGAGATGTTTGATTATCTGAATCATTTAGAAAATAGTTACGAAATTCGGGTTGTTATTTTAACTGGTGAAGGTCGTGCGTTCTCATCAGGTACAGATTTAAAAGATAGTCAAGTTATTAATAAAAGAAAAATTCCGGAAGAATTTCAGAAACATAAATTCCTGCTCACAGATGATAAAATAAAACGTTTAATAATTGTCCAAAAATTATTGGGGCAAGTAATGATAATGCTCAGAAAAGTCCCGCAACCCGTAATCGCAGCAGTGAGAGGACCTGTTTATGGGGGCGGTCTCTCGTTTGCTCTTGGAGCGGATATACGTATAGCAGGAGAAAGTGCCGAGTTTTGCAACCAGTTTATAAATATTGGTGTTTCAGGAGCAGACTGTGGAAGTTCATATTGGCTTCCTCGCTTAATAGGATTTTCTAGAGCAGCAGAATTTATGTATACGGGACGGATAATTAATGCCAAAGAAGCTGAACGAATCGGTCTAGTTTCGAAAGTCGTGGCTGACGATGAAATCCTTAACGAAGCTTTAAAAGTGGCAAAGGAAATATTAAATAAAAGTCCAATGGGAATTAGATTCACGAAAGACGCTTTAAATATGAATATTGATGCTCCTTCTATTGAGGCGGCAATTAAATTAGAAAATAGGACTCAAGTCATTTGTTTTAATACGAACGATGCTATTGAAGGTGTCTTTTCCATGCTAGAAAAAAGAGATCCAAAATACGATAAATGGTAATAACGAATTCCAAAATTTATTAATTTATGTAAAGTGATGAAAAGTGGTTTGGATACGAAGTGTTGGAAAATTTAACGATAATACATATTTATTTGACTCAATGTTGTTTGATGCACCTTTAGGAATGGCTTTTTTCTTATTAGAGGGAACAAAAAAGAAAATTCTAATTGATGCTTCCAGTATAGCCGAAGCTGAACGATTTGCTGTTAAATTAAAAGATACGCAATTAAGACCGGATTTTCTTATTTTAACACATCCTCACTTTGATCACGCAGCAGGAGCGCTACAATTTAAAAAAAGTTTTCCTGATATCAAAGTAATGGCAAGCTATTCAGCAATAGATTCATTGAAACATAATTCAGAATTTAACGAAGCTTTCAACGAAGTTATTTCAAATTTGGAGCCAATAGACGATATTACTCCATTAAAGGAAGGAGATATAATCGACTTAGGCGAATTGCAAGTTCAAATAATTGAAACTCCTGGACACACTAAATGTAGTATTTCTCTTTTTGACCTAAAAAATAAGATGATTTTTGTTGGTGATTCACTAGGATATATGTGGACAAGGGATCTTATAATGCCGCCAATCATGCCACCTGAATTCTCAGAAGAAAAATTATTTACGACTTTTGATAAGATTAAAAAATTAAATTACTCTTCAATAGGCTTAGCGCATTTTGGCTTTTTAACTAAACGAATAGCAAGGACTTTCCCTGAAAAAGCGAGATCGTGCTATTTGTTCTGGAAAGATTTTTTTGTTTCAGAATGGACAAACCATAAGAACGAGGAAAAAGTGGTTAAAAACTTTATTAAAAAATTAGGCTAATTTTATAAAGAAAGGATCAATTATAAAATAGCCGTTTTTTTTGTTTTCTACGTTGACATCACCCAATTCTCCATGTTTGGTAGTTCTATCAGTTTTAAATTATTAATATAGAAGCTACCTCGTACATTCCGAGC
>JAUWBH010000043.1 GCA_030605085.1 Promethearchaeota archaeon
TGTTCGACACAAGAATTATCCTATCGAAGGGGTTCAGTTCCATCCAGAATCCATAAAAATGAAGCCACAAGGAATGACAATCCTAAAAAATTTCTTAGAAATATAAACATTAATAAAGAGAGAGATCAAGTAGTTCTCTCCCTAAATTACTTAGATTGTATTTATACTGTTTCTTTTTATTACCTAAAGGAGATGGATTAAATGCAATTTGTCTTTTTAAATATTGGTGGTAATTTTTTACTCGTCTTTTTTTCTATTTGGCTCATTATTATTTCTTGCATTTTTTCTGGTTCAATTCTTTTCCATACTCCTCCATTAAGCAATTCAAAACCAATAACAATTAATAATATAGCAATGAATATTTATTATTCCAGTGCCCTTCAAATCGTAGACTATTGTAAACATTTTGATGTCAAGCGGGAGACGTCACGAATTACGGATACTAGGACGGGAACTTAGCGATTATGGGAGTGCGACATAAGGAATATCCCGTAGAAGGGCTGCAATTCCATCCCGAATCTATAAAAATGAAGCCTAATGGAATGAAAATCTTAAAATATTTTCTCCAATTATGATTGCAATAATGAGGAAAAATATATTTGATAGAACTAATATTTTAAAGAATGAATATGCTCTTTTCAACGATGAGAAAATTTATGTTCAAGAGATTGCGAGACATAAATCATTTTATTCTACCTCAATGTATTATGCAAAGTATCAATCTATTGTATTAGACCTCCATGATAAAAATATTTATGACTTAGGTGAGTTAAAATTTGTTAAATTATCCAAATGTAAAAGTGTTATTCTTTCCGACAATTATATTAAAATTATTAAAAATCTTGATGGATTAAGTAATGTAATACAATTAGATCTCTCATATAATCAGATTTCCTATTTAGAGGGCTTAGATTGTTTAGGAAATCTTGAAGAGCTTATATTTGCTCAAAATTGGTTATCAGAAATCCCTGTTGAATTTTGTAATCTAATAAATATCAATAATTTAGTTTTAAGTAATAATCAATTAGTAAATCTACCCGATTGTATAGGAAACCTAATTAAAATGAAATCATTTATGCTTAATGGTAATAAATTGAGAGATCTACCAACATCGTTTAAGAATCTTATTAATTTAGAAACTTTATATTTATTTCAGAATCATTTTGAGAATTTTCCTGAAGTTTTGTGTTCTTTACCCAAATTAAAATATCTAAACCTCGGTTATAATAAAATTAAAACCATTCCTGAGGGTATAGGAAGCATGCCTTCTATTGGTATATTGGACTTAAGGAATAATCTAATTCAAGAAATAACAGAAGCTATAATAGATCACAAACATTTAAGAATACTTGATCTTAGTCATAATCAAATTAATAAAATTCCAAAATTCTTATTTAAAAAAACCAATCTTGTCTCATTAAAGCTCTATGGAAATTTGATTTCTAACTTCCCAAAGACTCTGGGAAATATGGAGAGGCGAGGAATAGGTGTCTATAAGGATTATAAATATTATAAAAATAGAGATTAATAATTAATCCCCATGGCATGCAAATCTTGAAAAATTTCTTAGATTTATCGTAGTCTAGTTGAGCAAAACATAAAAAGCGCCAATCACTTTTCTCTAATTGTAAAAAAAAATTTATTTTGTGATATTAGATTTTTGATGCGATAAGATCGATTAAACGATAAAAATGGTTGAGCGAGAATCATCAATACAAATAAATCTAAATGAATCAAAGGGAAAAATTAATCCCTTCGTGTTAGGACAATTCATTGAACATTTCCCTCGCCAAATTTATGGTGGAATTTATGAAGAGGGGTCCCCTCATTCTGATTCAAATGGATATCGCTTGGATGTAGAAAAAGCACTGAAAGATCTTGATATTCCTGTAATAAGATGGCCTGGAGGTAATTATGCTAGTGGATATCATTGGAAATGGGGTGCTGGACCTAAAAATGAACGTCTATCTCGCAAAAATCCCGTTTGGGATGAATTTGAAAGTCATCATTTTGGAACAACTGAATTTATCGAACATTGCCAACGGATTGGTGCCGAACCCTTAATTTGCGTAGGTGTCGGAAATAGTGACGAGAATCCTACACCAGAAGAAGCTGCTGCTTGGGTTCGTTATTGTAATGCTGTCAATGGTCCAGAAGCAGAATTTCGCGCAAAAGCAGGTCATCCACACCCTTTGAATGTTAAATGGTGGGGTTTAGGGAATGAATGTTGGGGCTCATGGCAAATTGGATATTACAAAAATGGAGAGGATTATGGAAAGGATGCTCTTGAATTCATTAAAGCTATGAAAAAATCCGATGCTTCACTTAAGTTTGTAGCTGTAGGAGCAGATCCCAGCTTTCTGTTTGTTCCGAGATGGAACAAGCAACTGCTTTCGAACGATGATCTTGCAAGAGAAATAGATGCCCTCGCCTGGCATCATTACCTTCAAATTGGAGATCCCGACGATAGAATATCTCATATAGAAGCTTCTTTAGGATTGAGGAAGGTAGAACGAAAATTGAGGAGAGTAATTAAAGAAATACAAAACGCTTGTAAACGAATCGGAAGAGATGATTTGATTCAAATAGCAATAACTGAATGGAATGAGTATGGATGGATCCATAGTCCATGGACGACAGATATTAATGAAAAAAATAAAGCCCCAGAACAATACGATTTGGCTCATGCACTCTATACTGCAGGATTTTTGAACATTATCCTACGAAAAGCGGCAAACATTTCAATGGCAAATTACTCTCCTGTTGTTAATACACGAGGCCTCATTTATGCAGATAATAGAGGTGTTCTTTTACGTTCTACATATTTTGTATATCAAATGTATAAACCTTGTGCTGGAGGTTCTTCAATATTAGCTCAAGTAGATTGTCCAAAGTTAGAAAACTCAACTGCTTTAGCATTAGATGTAGCAGCTGTCAAATCAGGTGATAGCAGAGTATATCTATTTGTAGTAAATCGAGCTCTTGAAGATTTAGCCTGTCAAATTACCATCCCCGATTTTGCTGTTAAATCATCCTCTGGAACTATATTAACCGCGGAAAGTTTAAAGTCTTATAATAGCTTTGAGAATCCTAATAATGTAAATCCTAGAGAGTTTGAAGTAAATGTATCCGGTGAAAGATTTAAGATTTCATTTCCGAGACATTCAATTTCCATTTTATTGCTTGAATAATTAAGTAGAAGAAGTTGATGTGGACACGTTCGGGTTTAAAATCGAAAGCAATAATGTCACGGGATTAGGGCTATACCATCTAAGATTAAAAACCCTTTTTTCATGAAATTTTCGACTTCATAAAATCATATAGAATATTATTTTTTCAGAAAAAAATAGTAAAAAATGAACTTTTTTATAGTTACAGTGATGTTAGATTTTAGCCAGCTTACAAACTCTCAATTGGCAGCACTGCTCTAAAATACCTTTTATTTTTCCTCAGCATATCCGCAATGGGTAATATAACTCCCACGCTCAATTAAAATGTGTGGAGGACCATCTGAATTTTGCGCCATCAATTATTCTTCCCAAATTTTATTTTTCCTACTGGGCAAGATTGGAGACACATAAAGCACTCATAGAAAGATCCTTGAGAAAGAGCTTGCCAATATTTCCACATCTCTAATCCCCGTAATTTTTTAAATATTTTTTGGGGTGATGATTCCTTTTCGAGATTTTTGATAAATCCCAGAATACTTGGCAAACCATTTCTCATTGCATATGGGCTACATATTTTTGGATTGCAACCAGATTCAGAAAGCGCTCCAGAGGGGCATGATTTAATACATATATCACATTTACTACAATAATCTTTGTCATCTTTAGGTGTCGGTTCAAAATTTGCATCGGTAATCAATCCAAATAAACGCACTCTCGGACCATAATCCTTGGTAATTAGTAAATCACTCTTACCTCGGCTACCCAATCCCGCTTCAACAGCTGCATGCTTTAAATTTAAATCTCCCTTTAATCCAAATGTCTCATAATTCATTTCTACAGGGAGATAAGCGGGAATAATCACAGCACGAAATCCTTTTTTTTCCAGAAGCCTAGCTAATTTAATACAATAATCCTCCCCCTCTGAATATAATGCGTTTAAGGTATAACGGGCAGGTCGGGGATTTTCTGGACATGCATCTAAAACGGATTGGGGAAATATAGTCCCTATTACTATCACACGTTTAGCACCAGGACAAATTCTGCTGACATTTTCTTTATATCTTTTGTCAGTTAAGAGCGGTTCAATAGGGGATATACCAATTAATTCTACACCTTCATTTTTTAAAAATTTGATAATTGATTCTGTAGTGAGTTCTTCCATACTTAATATTTAAGAAAAATAAAATTTAATAGTTGTTATGACATAATCCAATTTTATCATGGCTAAAAAAAGAAAAAAATGTGTAAAGCTATACATCTTTTACAAATTCAAAAAATTGCTATTATATTAAATTCTCTGTTTCCAATAATCAGGTTTTCTTTTTTGATGTGCAACAGCGATAATTATTATTTTATCCAGATCTTTTTCAAAAACATAATATATTGAGAAAGGAAATCGCCGTGTATTGTATTTATGTATATTTTTCTCATAATAAGGCCACCTTTCAGGATTTTTTTCAATGAGTTGAAGTGATTTTTCGATTTCTACCAAAAACTCAAGCCCTAATCCTGAAGCTTGTTGATTGTAATATTGAGCAGAAGCATTCATTTCTTCTTCAGCTTCCAATAAAAAGGTGATAGATCTCATTTCAGTTTGGTTTTTGCATTTTCTAAAACTTGATTTGCAGGTTTTTCTGAAGTTTTTCCTTGTTTATATAGATCATATCTGCGTTTAGCCTCATCGATCCATAATTCTTCGGCATTTTCTTCTTCATCTCCTTCTTCTAAACTCTCTAATAACTGTCGAATTAATAATGCACGATCACGAGGGGAAAGTTCTAATGCCTTTTTCTCAATTTCGTGAATGTTTGATGGCATTTTCTTTACATCATATTTTTTTGTTCTATGATATAATTGAAGTTCGAAAAAATAAATGTTTTGTAAACTAATTTGATTAAAGATCACCATTACTACTGACGATGGCACTATTATGGGAATTTTTATTAGTGTCATATACAAAGAATGATACTATCTGCATTTCTTATTCTCATCAAATGGTACGATTTAAAGGGAGAGAAGAAGGAGAGCTTATACTCGGAGCTAGAAAGAAAAGGTCTTAAATAAAATATTAATTTAATTTGCCCATATCTCATCTTCGGAAACATCAAGAATGGCATCTACAAGATAAAAACTGGGATTGGTGGAGTAGAGTGTTAGCAAAGTATTTTGAAGAGGTTACACTACTGGATACTTATATCGGAAATTTAACTCAGGCTGTTCGAGATGCAGGAATTGAAAATAATACGGTTATTATTTTTTCTACGGATCATGGCGATTCAATTGGAAAATAATGAGATAATTTAGTTAATCCTTTTTATTGCCTAATTTTAATGTAAGTGTAAAGGATTTCGAAATGGCGGGGGAAATCCTGAGTGTAAAACTAGAATTTGCTGTAAAGAAATAGGATATAGGATAGGTAAATTTTAAATAAATTATTGCCCTAAGTATCGCAAACTACTCTCTCCATTCTTCTTCATCAAAAACGACGGCTTTGAACTGGATTTTATCATCAGAGACATCTACAATAGTGAAAGGTGCGCCACAATCCTGACATTCAAAAACATCGTCTTCTTCTGCATCTTCGAGCAGATTTTCCCAGTAGCATTCGGAGCATTCCAATTTAAACTTACCATCTTCTTTTTTTGTAGACTCATATATTTTTTCAGCTATAAATATCACCATTATTAATTTATAATAATAATATTAATTTTAGTTACTATTCATTTCCATTTTTTATTATTCTTCCTATTCTTATTGTTATTATTTAATAATCTTAACTTTTTTTTCTAATCGTACTTCCTATATTATTATTTGTTTTTTATTTTTTGGTGTTAATTAAAATTAATCAGTTATAATTGTGCAATTCTCATTATTAAGAGCTTTGAGAATTGGATTCTCTCGTAGACCAGAAGCGATAATAACTTGTTTAATTCCTTCACTGGCAGATTCTAAGGCGACAATAACCTTAGTTTTCATACCTCCAGTTACATTTTCAAGGATTGATTCGGTGCTTCGACTATTTATATGATTAATAAGTTTATTATTTTTATCTAAAACACCATCAACATCAGTTAATAGCACTAATTTATCAGCTTTTGTCGCCACTGCAATCGCATTAGATATTCTATCACTATCACAACCAACAATTTCATTATCGTTACTGATAGCAACGGAGGCTATAACTGGAATATAATCTTTATTCCAGAGAGTTTCAATTAATTGAACATTTATTTTAGAAGGTTTTCCAGTGTAATTATCTTTGAGTTTTTTTTTCCCCTCAAGAGTTACCATTGCTTTCTTAAATCTATCGGCAATAACCAGGCTCCCATCAACGCCCGAAATACCGACAGCGGGAAGATCCTTAGCAATCATTTCTTTTACAATTCGTTTATTATTTAGACCAGCAACTACCATTAGATAAATATCTCTGATTTCTTCATCTATATAACGGACCTTATATCCTTTTTTAGAATAAGTAAAAATCTGGGGCTTACCCATTTTTTCCGCCACAGTTGTAACTATATCGGCTCCAGCATGACATAAAATAATCTTTTTATTTTCAGCATATAATTCTAATAAATCTGAGATTACATAATTCAGGCTTTCGATTAAATCGCCACCTATCTTAATAACAATCTTTTCTGACATAGATCTTAAATACTTCCTTAGGGTATAATATTTTTTGAAATTTTAGGGTATTTTTATTATTTTTCTTTGTTCTATAATTTACTCGTTTTTTTATTTGTGAGCTCTATTTTGGTAAGATCAGAATAAATTGCTAACAGCACATTCCACTATTCCACGAGCTATTTTCCCTTCGCTAAACACATGCGTTAGATCTCCAAAATCGATCGTAGCATTAGCTTCACTAGCAAACAGCGATGCCTTGCTGCTACTTTTAATAAGCAACTTTCTTAATTCATGATAGACATCTAGATTCATATATTTGGTCATATCTGAATGGAACTTTTTATCTTTGGCCTCAAAATCCATTTTAAATTGTTTTTTCATGTGAGTCAATTTAAATTCTTCTGAGTTTTTTAGTTGAATTGCTAGATCTCTTATGGTGTTTTTTAGTTCCATGTTATCGGAATTAACTATTATATCAATCCCTAATAGTATGCCTCGATCTTTAACCCCGTCCAATTTTTTGGCACCATCTAACACAGACTCGCACATTTTATATGATAATGATTTTACTCTATCAGAGATCTCAAATTTAACTGAAGGGTTGCCTTGAGAAGTGTTGGCGACTATATGTTCCTTCAACGGTATTCTAAATAATGCGGCAAATATTTCTAAAGGCGAGCCTTTCTTTTTACCAACCACGACTCTTATATCCGCAATGTGAGATTTGTATTTCTGAACGTATAATCCCCAAGGATTTGCAAGGATTCGTTTATCGTTGTACAAATAGTTATCTAATTCTTCCCGGTTTTTAATAAATGTTACTCTCCAGCCACGACCACCCCCAGTTGGTTTAATTACAACGGGGTAATCAAACCGGCTTTCAATATTATTTACCATAGATTTTCTAATCGTTTTAACTCTTAACCTTGGGTGATTGGTGATTGGAATCCAGATTGTCGGTGTCGTCTGAATCTTAGCTGCTTCAAAGCATGCAGTAGTCAATGTTTTATTATCACAAATAGTTGTGACGGAGGGATTATTAAATAAATCATATCCATTGAATGATAACATTGGTTGAATATAATTCACCTGAGACATTAAGCCTAATCGGTTAATAATGACGGAGTCTTTTTTATAATCCTTTATAGGCTTCAGCAAAGACCAACCAGCATCCTCTACAGAAAATATTTGATGTGAATATCCTAAAGCCTCTGAGGCTTGTTCAATTCTTTTAATTTCTAACCAATCACTTCTATATCCCGATAATATTATTATATCTGGCATTTATTATAGTTGTACTTATATATATTGAATCTGGCATTTATTTTAGTTGTACTTATATATATTGACATTTATTAAAGAAATTTATGCTATAAAGAATCATTAAAATGAAACCCCATGGAATGCAGATATTAAAAAAAAAATCATATAGAATATTATTTTTATGCGCTAAAAGATATGTTAGAAAATCTTGTATTTATTTCTTTAAAATTGTAGAATTCATCCGAAAGTTTAACCATCAATGATACTTACTTTACGACACCAGATTGCGCAAATTACCAGAGAAATAATTTAAAGAATTTTTCTTGTTTCTGGAAACCCAGCAGGTTTTAGAAAAGCTAAAATTGCTAATTGGTCTGGGCTAGTAATCTCAAAAAGTTTTATTATAAATAAATCAAATAGATAAATTATTATGACCGAATTAGATTCTCCAAATATTATTCTCTTTCTTGTAGACCAGCTTAGGCGAGATACGCTTGGTTGTTATGGGAATTCTATCTGTAAGACACCAAACTTAGATAGATTGGCAAGAGAAGGTGTTCAATTTGAGCAAGCCTATACATGTTCACCAGTATGTTCACCCTCAAGAGTTTCATTACTAACGGGTCTTTATCCTCATAATCATGGTGTAATGATGAATACACATATAGCTCCTGCTTGGTCACGGGGACTCTCTCCTAAGATTCCTACATTTAGCCGTATCCTGAAAGACCGAGGATATAATCTTGAATATGTAGGAAAATGGCATGTCCATGAAGATCTGAAACCTCAAATATTCGGTTTTGATCGATATATTGTACCTAATGCGATATATAAAACAAGATCTAAAGATGCTATCTATATTAAATTTCCTCGGCGTAGGCAGATTGTGGCTTCAACTCTCTCGGTGCCTAAGGAACAATCACATCCTTGGCGTTATACTGAACAGGGAATTCAATTTCTTAAAGAACGGGCAGCAGAGGAACACCCCTTTTTCCTTCGAATAGATACTCCAGCACCACATTTTCCTAATAATGTTCCAGAACCCTTTGCCTCCCTCTATGAACCTTCAGATATACCTCCATGGAAAAACTATGAGGAATCTTTTGCTGGAAAGCCCACATCTCATCTTCGGAAACATCAAGAATGGCATCTACAAGATAAAAACTGGGATTGGTGGAGTAGAGTGTTAGCAAAGTATTTTGGACAGGTCACACTACTGGATACTTGTATCGGAAATTTAATTCAGGCTGTTCGAGATGCAGGAATTGAAAATAATACGGTTATTATTTTTTCCACGGATCATGGCGATTCAATTGGAAGTCATAAACATTTTGAAAAAGGAGGAACGATGTATGATGAAGTATTAAGAATTCCGTTGTTAATAAAAAATCCCTATAGTCCAGCTCTTAAGGTTCAGAATTTTGTTCGGTTGCTTGATCTGATGCCCACTATTCTTGAACTTGGAAGGGCGGAATTGCCTCATAATTTAGATGGAATGAGTCTTTTACCCTTTTTAGAAGGTAAAAAACCCCAAAAATGGCCCGATAGTGTCTATTCCCAGCATCATGGGGAAGTATGGGGTTATCAATCCCAAAGAATGGTTCGAACTAAGGAATGGAAATATGTCTATAATGCTCATGATATAGATGAGCTCTATAATTTGAGGAACGATCCCTATGAACTTGAAAACATTATGACAAATGAAACATATCAGAATGTTCTCGAGGAGATGAAAGCCCGAATGATAGGTTGGAATGATGCAACAAAGGATATGTTCCAGTGGCCTTGGGTTCGATGGAACTTCCCTAAACCTGTAAAACCCCTAGATGTCTCAAAGGAAAAGCTTCCTTTCACATACTTGTAAGCTAATTATAATGTACAATAGAATAATTTAAAATAATTCCTTAATTTAAAGAATTATTGTAATAAGCAAAATTATTAATTATTAATATTAAATTAATTTTTTCAAATAATCTTTAAAATGACAGAAAATAACAAAAACATCGAAGAAAATATTGAAAATATACCAAGTCGTCGTAATGATATAGATGCATTACGAGTACTTGCCACAATATTAATAATATATTTTCATACAGCGATGCTTTTTTCTTTGTATACGGGATATTTTATTCAAAATGAAGAGTTAAGTTTAGAAATGTTCTTCTTCATTATGTTTGTCGATTTATTTCATATGCCCCTTTTTTTCTTTTTAGCGGGAATGAGTACATCTTATTCTTTGAATTTTCGGACTGGTACGGAATATTTAAAGGAACGCGTTAGAAGGATAGTCATCCCATTAATTTTGGGAATATTAATAGTTATCCCACTTATAGTTTATTTCGAGCGACTTGCGTGGTGGAGTGACACAAGATATCATCCAATTAACTTTAATGGGACATTTTTTGAATTTTACCCTCTTTATTTTGAGACAGGAATTGATTGGTATCACCTATGGTTTATTGGGTATTTATCTTTATTCTCGCTGGTGGCACTACCCCTATTTTTAAGATTAAAAAAAGATAAGGGAAAGCTGCAAATCTCTTCCATAGCCAACTATTTTGGGAAAGGAAAAAAGATTTTTCTATTTGCTTTACCGTTAATAATAATAAATGTTAGCCTCAGATGGATCTTTCCTGGTTATAATAAATACATCATAGATGATTGGGCCCATGTGCTTTTCTATCTTACAATCTTTATATTTGGTTTTTTAATTATTAGGGATATTCGTTTCGAGAACTCGGTTGATCGTAATAAAAAGTTAGCTTTAGTGCTAGCGATTATCACTTCGTGCTTTTTCTTTATCGTGCTTTTTCTTTTTGTAATAATGCCAATGCAGGGGATAACCCTATTGGTGTGGTATGTAATATATTTCACACTTTTTTCATTTTGTAGTTGGTGTTGGTTGATTGCTATTTATGGTTATGGAAGGAAGTACTTGACCAAACAAAACTCATTAATAAGCTACCTTAGTAAAATTGCATTACCTATGTATATCATACACCTGACAGTAATAATTATGATTGGATTTTATGTACTTCAATGGGAAGCACATTGGGGGGTTAAATTTTTAGTTATTTCCACCTCATCGCTGTTCATAATTATTTTATTATGCGAAATAATCAAAACAAACAACGTAACACGATTTATATTTGGCATGAGGCCAAAGGTGAAGAAGAAGGAAGTTAACTAATATTACTATAACTTTATTATAGTCAAGAAAATGCTAATAAATTTCCCCTGGAACCAAAATAATTTTCTGCTAGAAATTTAAAATTTTCAAGAGTTCTCCTATTACTAACACTCTTTTTGGCCATAAATCAATCAATTTGTGTGATTTCCTGAATGAATTCTTAAATTTATCTCTTAATTAAGGTATTTCTTAGAATTATAAAACATAAATTTATTTAATTTCCCACCTAGGTACACTTAGTGGATCTATAATTTTTATGATGTGTTTAAAAATGAATGCTGAATCAAAAATAGATGATAAAGGCAGGGTTTGTATCCCAAGTGAAATAAGAAAACTATTAAATCTAAAATCTGGTGAAAAAATTCTCTTTCAGGTCCAAGACGATAAAATCATTTTACGAAAATCTAATTCTATGGAAGATTTCATTAAAAAGTCAGAAGCTTTTAGTGAAAAATTGAAAGATATAACCAAAACACCAATTGAATTCAAAAAAATGTTTGATTAAATAATGATTACAATAGATTCTCAGATTTGGATTTATTATTGGGATATTAATGCTATTGAACATGATAACATAAAAAATTGGTTTAATGGTACAGAAAAGGATGGAATTCTTTTTAAGGAGGAATTATTTTTAAGTGCGATTATTCCAATAGAAGTGGCGGAACATTTATATAAAATAAAAGATCTTGGTAAAGAAATAGTCGAAGATTTGATTTTATCATTAATTTCAAGTAATATTTGTCAAATAATTGATATCGATGCGATTTTATTAGTGGATGTAATACAAAAGATGAAGAAATACTCCGCTTTAGGAATTGGTGGTCGGGATACCTTGATTTTAGTAACTATGGATAGATTAAAAGTCTCCACAATTGCTACGCATGATAAAAACATTTTAGCATTAAAAAATTATAAAAGAATAGATCCGGTTTTTGATCCTCCTTTAATCCTTGAAATCGATGATGATTTTGATAATCAAGATTTTCAAGAAAAATTAAAGAATATTTAAATTACTTTTCAAACGGTCTTCATATAGAATTTTTTCAATTGTCAAAATCTAGATAAACAGGAAAATGAATTATATAGGACCTAAAAATTAGCGCAGCTGCGGATGATGGAACAATTATGGGCGTTCGACATAAGGAATATCCCGTAGAAGGGCTGCAATTCCATATTCTTAAAATAAAAAATAAAATTGAGGGTTTAATAAAAATCAACCTGCGTGATCCTGTTTTACCTAAATGAAGAAAATTTAAAACGGAATTATAGTAAATTATAAGTATAGAGAATAAGATTTAATTATTAGTAATTTTTACAGAATCATGAATAAATACATTGATCGAATTACTATCGATCCAAAGATTTTATCTGGTAAACCTGTTTTTAAAGGAACCCGAATTCCAATTTCTATAGTATTGAAGATGTTACGCGATGGGGCATCATTTCAAAAGATATTAGAAGAATATCCAAGACTTACTGAAGAAGACATTAAAGCATCTCTTGACTATTCTGTTTTTATCATTGATCATCCGGATGAAGAAATAATCAACATTTAATTAAGATTTAAAAATAAATAAATGAGAAAAAATGGATTTAAAATTTAACAAGTATGATAAAGAAGTTATCTCTAAAACTAATCTTTATATACTGAGAAAGCAAAAAGTTCAAAAAGAAATAGAAGCTGCAAGAAGACTTATTAAGAAAAATATAGATCCTCTTGAAATTGCTGATAAATTCCTACACAGTACTTTCGAATTAATGAAAGATGGAATTTCTACTAGGTTCCCTGAATTAACAGAAGAGGAAATTCGTCAAAAAATAAGAGAAACACTTTCCTTTACGGAAAAACTTAAATCAATTAGAAAAAGGTATAATAATATTGGCTGAAATAGAAAATATTTTATCTCGTTTAGAGGTCATCTTTAAAGCAACAAAGCTTAAATACGTCATTGTAGGGGGAATTGCTGTAATCCATTATGGCCATGTAAGAACTACCCAAGATATTGATATCATTATTGAAGATAATCCCTCAAGGATCTCACAATTTATAGGATTGCTAAAAGCTTATGAATTTGATGTAATGGAGGAACAGTTTAGGTTGGCTTATCAAGAAAAGACTAATATCTCTGTTTTTGACAAAAAGAGTTTTTTAAGGTTAGATATTAAAGTTGCTGATAAGAAGCGGGAACATGAAGTATTAAACAACGCTATATGTGAAAAAATTCTTGGAAAAGAATTATATATTGCATCCTTAGAATATGTATTAATTGGTAAAATAATATTTATGGGCTTAATTGATGATATACCTGATTCTGAATTGCTAGAATATCAAGATATTATTGATTTTTTAACTATTTTCCATGCAAATAAAGAAAAAATTGATTTAAGCTTTTTAAATAATAAAACTAACCAAATTGGCCTCAAATCTACGCTTGATAGATTGCTCCAAATAAAGTTTTAAAGTTTAAAAAGAAAGAAAATTATTTAAATGCAAGAGAAAATGAGAATACTATTATGGAAGGAAAATACATAAGTCTTATCACATTCACTAAAGAAGGAAAACCCATTCCTACATCCGTATGGTTTGCAGAGGAGGAAAATAATTTATATATTGCTACTAATGAAGAACGCTTTAAAGTAAAACGAATAAAGAATAATCCAAATATACAAGTGGCTTCTTGTGGATTTCGTGGAAAGATAAAAGGCCCCTATAAAGATGCCATTGCTAACATATTACCGGAGAATGAGACAGAGAGAGCTAAAGAATTATTGAGGAGTAAATATTTTATGTTTCGGATTTTTGAGTGGTCTTGGAAGAAAAAGGAAAAGAAAGGGAAGAGTAAAGAACTTTATATTGAAATTACTCTAAAGAATTAAAAATTGTATTTTGACTTAATAGTATTTTCTTATTAGAATAAAAATGTTTATAGGATTTCATCCCGAATCAATAAAAATGAAATTTGAGGGAATCAAAATCCTAAAAATTTTTTTAAACTTATAAAAGTTTCAAATTATTAATCTAACAGATTAAGAACTAAGTATATAATTTAGAGGTAAATAATATGCAAAATGTTTGGGTTATTCATAATTCAAAGTTTGGGAATTCTGAAAAATTATCAAATGAGATTGCAACAAGCTTAAAAGAAAAATTTAATGTAAAGGTAGATAATATAAAAACTCTCAATCCTGAAGAAATTGTTAGAGATAATCCTTATGCGCTAATAATTGGTGCGAGGGTTATCGCATTGAATACAGATAGAAAAATGACAAAATTCATTAAGCAATTAGGTGCTTATTTCGAAGAGCCGATTCCAAAAATAGCTACTTTCTATACACATGCCGTATCATGGAAAAAGAGATTTTCTAAAGGTATGAGAAAAGCTCTTAAGAAATCTACTTGCATTGGCGATGTTTGTCCAGAATTTCTTGAGGTTAAAATGCAAGCTCAAAAAGGACCCGCTGCGGAAGGTCAAGGCGATAAAATTCAAACCTACATTAAGAAGCTTATAGAATTTCTTGAAGAATAATCTTTATTCTCTGTTAAATTCCGTAACGGATGATGGGATAGAGGCATTCGGACTAATGCCACAAATAATTGAACAAAACATCGTTGATAACATTATTTGAAATAATTTGAATATCGTTTTATTCATTTTGATAGTCTTAGGAAACTAGATAAAATTTTAATTATTATATTTAAATAATGAGGTTTCCTTATTTTTTATAATTAAAGTAATAAATTGGTTTTATGTTAATCGATCCAAAAGTAAAAAGATTAGTTATCTTCAATGCTGGTGGCGGGATAGTAGAAAGGGAAATTAAATTGACCCTACAACAAGGAAGTAATGAATTTCAAATTCAGAATGTTCCAGCAAGTTTTGATCCTAGCTCTGCCGACATAAGATTAGAATATCTTAATCCACAAGAAGATAAAGATTTAATTACACTACAACAAACGATCGTTTCGTTACCTGATAGGACTAATGCAGAACAAATTATTAATAGAGAGAAGTCTGCTGCAACCAATATTATATCATACTCAATAGATTTTACAAGAGAAATGAGAGAAAAGGTATCAAATATCTGTGAAGCGAGTTCATATAGGACATACGCAGACATGGCTGGCACATTTGATTTTATCATAAATTCTAAAAAGGAAGGTGATGTTATAGTAAAAATCCTTTATTTTGTAAACGACCTACGAATTCGATGGGAGACAACACTACAAGTAAATATAAATCCTGACGGGAAAACTGCCGAGTTAGAAGGATTTTTGGTCGTTGATAATCAAAGTGGTTTTTCTTACGATAATGTAGAACTCGGATTTGCAATATTTGAGCTTCCATCTGCCGTCCCTCCAAGTGTATATCCATCTGTTCCAGTTTCCCAAATGCAAATGGAAGCTAATGCTCCTGCTCCATTAAGACAAGCAATAATGGGAGAATTAAAACAATTAAAAAAGACACAAAGATTAAAAAGTTTATTATGAGATGATAATAAAATATGAAAGCTAATGTTCCAACAAGAAAAAAAATAAAGTTAAATTGGTTTAAATCTAAATGTGATTTTAATATTGAACGTAAAATTGATATTCAATATACTTCAAGCTCAGTATCTTCAAATAAATTAAATTGGGATGTTATCGTTAAATATGTGTTGATTAAAGAAGGAGAGGGTATTGAGATTCCCACAAATTCTCCTATGACTCTCTACAAAAATAATCTTCCTTTTCTATTTCTTCAAACTGCTGAATCAATTGGTAATAAGATCATCTCTGAGGATCTCATAGACGACGATATCGTGGTTGAAGATGACATCGTCCAAATTATCGAAGGTGAGACTAAAGTGACTTATGAAGATGCTAGGGATCCTAAGGAACACATTGAAGTCCGCACAAGATACGATAAAATCTCAAGAAAAATTACTATTGAAAATAAATTAGACAACGAAATTGAGCTCGTTCTTGACTTTAAGCAGACAAAGGACGTCACTTTTGTAAAATCTGAACCAATACCGTCAGAAATAGAAGAACCCAATTACAAATATAATATTAAAATCCCCTCCGAAGAAAAGTCGAGAATATCGTTAGAGTTACAAGCTAAAATTGTATCAAGAGTTACTAAAATTAAACCTGAATTCATTGAAAAAGAAAAGAAATCGTTAGTAGAGTAAACTCGAAGTTTGGATGCAATTATATCTCTTTTTTTTTATTCCAGTTTTGTTCAAAGTTCATTTAAATAAAGAAAATAAGATTTTACATAAAATTACAAAAAATTAGAAAAAATATACTTGAATGAAATTTTGAGTGAAATAGAATATAAAATCTTTTACAAGAAAAGCAACCATCTTTTTTAGTTAAAAATATCATGTTCACTAAAATGAATCAATTTTAACTCTTTTTTAATTTGTAAAAATTTGATTCTTAAAAATTATTTTGTTTAGGCATTATTTAAATCTTCTTTTAATTATAACAGAAAGTTATCATTCTTGTCAATTCAGAGAAATGATAAAAGATATGAATTATGGAATATTCACTAAATCACTTAAAATTTGAGTTTACTTAAAATTTAAAGGGACTTCTGAGTTGCTGAGTGATAATATAATTGAACTGTTTCTTAATCCCAAATCTGTAGCTGTTATAGGTGCTTCTACAAATCTAATGAAAGGCGGTAATCGGATTTTGAATAATCTCACACAAAATAAGTTTAATGGTAAAATATATCCCATAAATCCTAACGCAGATGGTAAGGTCGTATATGGCTTAGAAATTAAAAAATCTGTTTTGGATATTGAAGACGAGATTGATCTCGCGATATTTTACATTCCAAATCGATTAATCCCTGGAATATTGGAAGAATGTGTGGAAAAAGGTATAAAAGGAGCAATTATTGAAGCATCTGGATTTGAAGAAGTAGGTGAACATGGTCTCAAATTAAGGGATCAAATTCTAAAAATTACCGATAATTTTTCAAAAATAAGAGTTGTGGGCCCTAATTGTATGGGCGTTACTAGAATCGATGGGGATAGCGACAGTGATGAAAAAGGCGGATTCTTTTCTTCATTTGGTGTGTTATCTAACTATAAAAGAGGCAATATTGCTATTATTAGTCAGTCAGGAATGTTAAACGGTGGATATTTATTGCTTTTAATGACAATGTATCCCCATCTTGGTATAAGATACTCGTGTTCAATAGGTAATAAAATGGATATAGGGGAGGATCTTTTTTTAGAATATTTATTGCAAGATTCCACTGTGAATGTTATAGTAATTTACCTTGAATCGTTTAAGAACCCTAGAAAATTCATTGAATTATGTAGAAAAGCTAAGTCTATTCCAAATAAGACGATTATACTAGCAAAGGGAGGATTAACTTCTCAAGGTCAGAAAGCGTCATTAAGCCATACGGGATCAATTTCAGAAGATTCAAAACTAACCAACGCTATTATTAAACAAGCGGGTGTAATCCAAGCATATTGTTTCTTCGAGATGTTTCAAATAGCGAGGACCTTTTCAATGATGTATAAAGCAAATAAAGATTTGCCTATAAATGGATTTGTAGCAATGATTGCTGGTTCTGGAGGTGCAGGTACTATGACTGCAGACCTCGCTATCCGATATGGTTTGAGATTCCCAATTTTAAGTGATGATGCGTACAAAATTCTTGTTGATGTTTTTCCTGAGTGGATGCCTCCGAATAAATTCGCACTCGTAGATATTTGGCCTGCAATTGAAAAAGCTAAGGATAAGGTTAGTGAAATGATGGATCGTGTTGTACAGACGATTTTAGACGAGCAAAAAATCGAGGGAATCTTCAATATGATGTTTTGCGCCAAGCGCTCTATGGATATGAATATTGAAAAGCGAATAGAGATTTATAAAAAATCCTCAAAACCTGTATTTTTCTGGCTTGTTGGAGAGAATGAATATGTCATTCAATTTTCACATTTACTAGCTCAACATAACATTCCAAGCTTTATAAATTTAGAAGACATGGTTAAAAACTTCAATCTCTTGGTACAAGAATCAAATAATAAAAAAAAGATCTTGAATTATCTCAAATATTCTTAAATTAAATTTTAGATTTATATGCATTAAATTTTATTACTTTAGTTTTTAATTAATTTGAAAGAATGATAAAAATGGGCAAACAAAACGAAATTACAAACCCATCGAATTTATTTAACGAAGATGGTTCTCTTGTACAGCGTGGATGGGCACGTAAACCTATATTAAAGTATAACAAAGAGAATATAGGAAAGGGATGGATGCGCGTTAAAGAATGGGATCATTATTCAATTTTAAATAAACAATTTGGATTGCAAGTTACAATCGGCGATATAGGTTATCTCACTCAAATGAGTTATGTTTGGCTCGATTTTGAAAACAAGAAAAGAGATGGTAAAGGAGTATTTAAACTTTTCACAAAATCTAAGGTACTTCCTTTAAGTTCGTTAGAGGATAGCGTAATTGAATTTCCTACTAAAAAATTTAAGTCAACGATAACCAAAAGTAATGATAAGCGGATTATCTCTATTGAGGACCCTTCCTTTTTAAACAAAGGAATTAAAGGAACTATTACTCTTTACGATAATCCTAAATGGGATAATACCGTAGTAGTGACTGGTTATAAAGAAGACCCTAGACTATTTTATTATAATCATAAGATAAATATGATGCCAGCCTCTGGAGAAATAAAAATAGGTGAAGAAGAATATTCTTTTGACCCTGAAACTTCATTTGGACTCATGGATTGGGGTCGTGGAATATGGCCATATAAAACCCATTGGTTATGGGCTTCGGCATGTGGAATGGTTAATGATATACCTGTTGCTTTTAATATAGGATACGGATTTGGTTCAGTAGGTAGCGAGGAAGGTGCAACTCATACAGAAAACATTATATTTTATGACGGTAAAGCGCACAAAATTGATGAGGTGACTTTCCATCATGAAAATCGTGATCCCGAAAAACCTTGGAAGTTTACTAGCAATGACAACAGATTTAATATGATATTAGAACCTATAATCCCTCATAGAGATAAAATTAACTTTGGCATAATATACCTTAATAGCTCTTTAATGCACGGTCTATATACTGGAGATATTATACTAGATAATGGAGAAAAAATACATATAGAAGAAATGTTGGGTCACGCTGAGGATATCTACTGGCGCTGGTAAATGGAGCGATATAATAATATATGCATAGTAAAAATTATGGTATTTATTCCTTCAAACACATTTTTTTTTTATGAATCTCTCTCTCTCTAATACTTTTTCAATTTTTACTTATACTTCTATTCTTCGAAGTAAATCCCAATAATTAGAAGGTTTTAACTGTAGACTATATTTCTTTATTAATTCTTCGATTTTAGTGACACATATACCAAATATCTCAGAAATCACTTCGGTTGGAATCTTTTCTATTAAATATTCGAGCTCCTTTCTTGAAAATGTTTTATCAAAATCAAATCGTGAATGTTTTGGATGAAAAATCTTTCGCTTTCTCGGTAAGGATTTTAGAAACGATAACTGCATTAGATTCATAATTTTAGGTCCTAAAGACAGAATATATTTTCCAGAATTATCCTTACGGGGGGAAATTTCATAAGGAATCCCAAATTTTTCTTTTATAGCTTCTAGAATTTTCTTACCTTTTACTTCGATGGTTGAAGTTCCTTGCCAACCTTCAGCATCAAAAAATCCTAATAGAAATGCTAACAAAAGTTCGTAATTCTCATCTTTATTCTTATAATTATTAAATTCCATGTTGGGCCATTGAGTTTCTCCTGTTTTACTACCAACATAACCCAAATCTAACAGATCTTTAGACATAATATCACTCGTAAATTCAATTTCCACAAGAAAAACGATTCTCCCGTTCTTAGCCACTTCTTTTCTTTTATAGATTGAATTTGGATTAAGTCCTAATTCACCACATGCGAAATATAAGAATCTTATATCTTTTGCTCCAACACGAAAACTTATACGATTTCTTCTACCATCTCGGTAATGTCTCAACCTTCCATCCCCGAAGAAAAATCCTAAGATATAGGCTTTCTCAATTGAATTTATTTTTTTGAAATAATGTTCATTAAGGAATCTATGAGTACGCCAAGTTCGTCTTTCATTCCTTTTTGAAATTAGAATTACTGGTTTATGATATGAGATATAATCAGTAATTAACTTTAATACATTATTAGATTTTGACCCAAGTTTGGTATTTAAAACTTCTTTCCATGTTAATAACTCTTCAAGAGCGAATTTAAATATTGGTTTGTTAACACCCCTTATCCTATAATCAAAATAATTTTTATTCTCAGCTAGTATTAAACCTATATTCTTAATTGTAATTTTTCCTGTTTGTTTATTTAAGTATTCTAGAGCTACAATTTTAGACAATTCTGAAATAAAATTATCCTTAAAAACCTTACTCGTTCTTACTTTTTCAATAGATTTTCTATCTAAACTTGAAATATCATATTTTAATAACCAATCTTTATATTTTTTAAAATTTCTTTCATTTCTATCTCTAATGTAGGATAAAATAATTGAATCCATATCACTATGTTCATTAATCATACTTTTTGTGATTTATGTAATTCGTTAATCTTAATTTTCATTTAATCATTAAAGAGTTTGTAGAGGCTGATGATTTATAGTGTTAAGTTATGGGGTTCGGCTTCTGGATTAGTGGATGGTGTGCCAGTTGCTTTCAATATAGGATACGGATTTGGTTCAGTTGGTAGTGAAGAAGGTGCAACTCACACAGAAAATATCATTTTTTACGATGGAAAGGCACATAAGATTGATGAGGTAACCTTTCACCACGAGAATAGAAATCCAGAAAAACCTTGGAAATTTACCAGCAATGACGATAGGTTTAATATGGTTTTAAAGCCCATAATTCCCCATAGAGATAAAATTAATTTTGGAATTATAAAACTTAACTCTTCACTACTGCATGGTTTGTATACCGGAGATTTAATTTTAGACAATGGAGAAAAAATCCATGTTGTGGATATGTTAGGACACGCTGAAGATATTTTTTGGCGCTGGTAAATTATTCTTACATTAAAAAAAGATCTTTTTTTTTTTATATTTTTTATTTTCTAATTTTCATTTTATTAGGTCTACAAGACTACAACCCATCAAAAATAAAAAATTTTATGAGTGGGTGACCGACTATGTCGGGTGAATTTTTTACTATTTTTTTTACCAAGTGCTCTTTTCATAAATTCAAAAATAAGTTTAAATTAATGAACTCTATTATGTCTTTGTAATTAACATAAGCGGTGAAATATTTGCAGATAATAAGAAATAGTGAGACAGAGTCTAACAATAAAAATCACGAATTAAACCAAATTTTTATTAAAATTATCGACTTTATACCAGACGCAATATTTATTATTGATCGGGACGAGAAAATATTGGCATGGAATAGTGCCATGGAAGAACTTACAAATACTAAGGCAGAAGATGTTATAGGGCATTATTGTTACGATTACTCCCTCCCGTTATACGGTGAAAAGAGACCTTTTTTGATTAGTTTAGTACTTAATCCACAAAAGGAATTTGAAGTGAAATTTGATTCTTTCGAAAGAAATAAAGATACCCTTATTGCAGAAATTTTTGTTCCTCATCTAAAAACAGGAGATGCATATTTATGGGCAATAGCTAAACCTTTATACGATTCTCAAGGTAATATTATTGGTGCAATTGAATCAATCCGCGATATAACTAATCAAAAAATAGCAGAACAAAAATTAAAAGAATCCGAAGAAAAATTCCGCACCGCTGTTGAAAACAGTCCAGATTTTATGGTGTTTATCAAAGCAGATGGGACAATATTTGACATTAACCGTCTGGAAAAAGGATTTACCAGAGAAATGGTCATCGGTCAGAGTGTTTTCAATAAAAGTTTTTATGAAACTGAAGATCAGCTCGAATCCGCCCAAAAAGCGATCAGTGATACACTAGAACCCGGAGAAATAACCCACTACGAATACTCGCAAATAGCGCCGGATGGCTCACTGTCATTCTATGAAACCAGAGTGTCTCCTTTTGGATATGATAATGAGGGCAAGATTATATCTCTCCAATTAGCAACTCGGGACATCACCGAGCGCAAGAAGGCAGAACAAAAATTAAAAGAATCCGAAGAGAGATTAAAAAAATTCATGGATTCAGCAACGGATTCTTTCATACTTTTTGACGCCAAATTTAATTATGTTGATTTAAATAAAAAATCAGAAACAATGTTCGGTCTAAATAAGGAAGAAGTAATTGGGAAGAATATTTTAGACATTGTACCTAATCTCAAGGAAACCAGCAGATATAACAAATATTTGGAGGTTATAAAGACAGGAAAACCTTTTTTTATAGATGACCTTATTCCACAGCCTAAATTTGGAGATATTAATTTATCTGTGAGGGCATTTAAAGTAGGTGATGGACTTGGAATTATTGCTACGGACATCACCGAGCAAAAGAGGGCAGAAGAAAAATTAAAAAGACATATTAAGGAACTAAACTGTTTATATGGTATAACTAAATTGCTTAGTGAGCCAAATATTTCTGTTGATGAAGTATTAATCGATACTCTCGAGTTAATTAAAAGTGCTTTACAGTATCCAGAATTAAGTTGTGTTCAAATAATTTTTAATCGTAAAGAATATAAATCAAATAATTTTTCGATAACACCATCGAGCATATCTTATAATATTTTAGTAAACAATAGAGAGTTAAAAATAAAAGTTTATTATCTTGAAGAGAAATCTTTTTTAGAAGAAGAAAAAACCTTATTAAAAAAAATTGCAAGGCAGATAAAAGCTATATTTGAAATTAAGTTGCAATGGATAATTTAACTAGAATAATATTAGAATAACGAATTATTTTTTCTCTATAACTAAACGATGTAAAACTTTTTGAATTTTATAATATTTCATAAATCATCTTTAATAGAAGACATATTAAATACAAGTGTGCTACAAAATTGTCAAGTAATAACATTGTTGATCTATTTCTTAATCCAAAATCTGTAGCTGTCATAGGTGCGTCGAAAAAACCGATGAAAGGCGGGAATCGCATTATAAACAACCTCACACTGAATAATTTTAAAGGAAAGATTTATCCTGTAAATCCTAACTCAGAAGGTGAAATATTCGGATTAGAATTCAAGAAATCTGTTTTAGAAATTGAAGATGAGGTTGATCTTGCAATTTTTTACGTTGGAAATCAAGTAATTCCCGGTTTATTAGAAGAGTGTATTAAAAAAGGCATTAAAGGAGCACTTATCGAAGCATCGGGATTTGAAGAGGTAGGCGAAAAAGGTCTTGAATTAACGAAACAAATCCATAAAATTACAGATAATTTCTCAAAGATTAGGATCGTTGGACCGAATTGCATGGGTCTCACAAGAATTGATGAAGACAGCGATAAAGATGAAAAGGGAGGATTCTTTTCAGGATTTGGTGTTTTTGAAAAATATAAAAGGGGAAATATTGCTATAGTAAGTCAATCTGGGATGTTAAACGGCGGATATCTTATGCATGTAATGCAGAAATATCCGAACCTAGGATTTAGATACTCGTGTTCCATAGGAAACAAGATGGATTTTAGCGAAATTGAATTTTTAGAATATTTAATAAAGGATCCTACCGTTAACGTTATTGCTTTGTACCTTGAATCGTTCAAAGATCCGAGAAAATTTATTGAATTATGTAGAAAAGCAAAGAGCATCCCAAATAAAACTATTATCTTAGTAAAGGGAGGACTTACCTCACAGGGTTAAAAGGCTTCTTTAAGTCATACAGGAGCTCTAGCAGAAGATTCACAATTGATCGAAGCTATCATCAAACAATCGGGTGTAATACAAGCCCGCAACTTTGACGAATTATTTCAATTTGCCAGAACATTTTCGATGATGTATAGTACAGGGAAGGAATTGCCTAAAAAAGGTAATGTTTCAATGGTAGTTGGTTCTGGGGGTGCGGGCACGATATCCGCTGATCTTACCATGCAATACGGTTTAAATTTCCCTGTCCTTTCCAATTCAGCATATGAATCCCTCGTAGAAGTGTTTCCTGAATGGATGCCTCCAAATCGATTTGCTCTCGTAGATCTTTGGCCAGCAATGGAAAAAGCTATGATGAACAATGTTGATCGCGCAGTTTTATTAAAATCGGTATATGATGCGATATTAGGAGAACCCGATATCGAAGGAATCTTCAACAATATGTTTTGCTCAAGACGCTTTAGAAGGTTCTGGAACGTCGATCAAATGATAGAAACTGCTAATCAGGTGTCAAAGCCTATATTTTTCTGGTTAATTGGTGAGTATAAGGAAATTCGCTATATGTCGCAATTATTAGGTAAGCATAATATCCCAAGCTTTTCTAATCTTGAGGAAATGGTAAAAAATTTTTCGGTCTTAGTTCAAGAATCAAAAAGTAAAGAAGAAATATTAAAAAATTTTAAAGATTGATTCTTAATTATGTATATTATTATAGGTTCCGGTTTGTCTGGCCTTGCAGCAGCAGCATATCTGGCTCACGAGGGATATGAGGTCGTAATTTATGAGCAATACTCAGAAATCGGAGGAGTTACTGCTACGATTCATAAAGAGGGATATTCTTGGGATATAGGCCCATTACTTATAGGAGGGCTCGGATCCCATGAAATAATAGGCAAGGTTTTAATAGATTTAGGATTGTACGATAAAATTAAACTTATTCAAGATGATCGCGGTCAATCTCTTCCTGATTTTGACTTATGGAGACCTGAGAAATATGAAGGTCCTTATTGGCGCCGAGAGAGATTTAAAGAAATTTTTCCTAATGAAGCGGAAGGATTAGATCATTATTATAAGTTTTACGATAAGATAATGAGCCTTATGGCGATTCTTAACCGAGCAGAGCTGTCAACTGGTCTTAAATCTGCATTTCTTAAATTAAGAGCACTTTTAGGTATTATAAAAGTTAAAAAAATGATGAATTGGAGTGCTTCAGAAGTTTTGGATTATTTTTTTGAGGATCCTAAACTTAAAGCCGTATTTACTGGTATATTAGCAGATTTTGTAGTTAAACCTAGTGAATTTCCTGGATTAGGAATTCCTGCTGTAAATGTAGAAACGGCGTTTGATAAAAGGATCCCAATAGAAATCAAAGGTGGGAAACTTCCAATATATAATTACGTAAAAGGAGGCTGTGAAAATTTAGTAAACGCCTTAGCTGATTTTATTAAGAATAAAGGAGGAAAGATTTATACTAACAGTTTAGTTAAAAAGATCAAAATAGAAAATAATCAAGTTAAGGGCATTACTCTTGAAAATGGAGATTTTATCCCAGCCGATATTGTAATAGCTAGCGGCGGGCCACGAAAAGTATGGCTTGAATTAGTAGGTAGCGAGCATTTACCGGAAGAGTTTGTAAAAAATGTCGAAAACTTAAGAATGATTGAGTCAGTCTTAATGGTACACATAGGGATTGATTTTGATCCTACCCCTTACCAGAGAAAACCACTTTGCTACTACTATCGCACCTATGATATTGAGGAAAGTGTCGATCGTTGTAGATCGGGTGATTATCACGAGGGGAAAGAAGGATTTTTAATTTATATCCCTTCTATGCACTCACCAGAAATGGCTCCAGAAGGTAAACATGCCGTTACTGTGTATACGATTGCACCTGATAAATTAAATAAAGGTAGTTGGAAAGAACGGAGAGAGGAACTAGCAGATAAATTACTAATGGAAGCTGAAAAGATTATACCTGGTCTTAGAGAGAAGGTTCTAGTAAAAATAATAATGACACCAGAAGATTTTAGAACTAGAATCAATGTAAACATGCATAGTTTCGGTGGAACGGCCCCAATAATGAGACAAAAAAATCCTCCTCATCGTTCACCTGTAAAAGGACTATGGTATATTGGAGCATATAGTGAATCAGGTGGAGGATTCACAGGAGCTGTAAATAGCGCTCGAAAAACCGTCCATTTGATTCTCAAACAAAAATAAATTAAACTTTTATATGTTTAATAAACTACATCCAATTACTCAAATCTACCTTTTTCTTTGAAAAATATTTTAATAACTTGAAAATATCTTTAATTTTTTTTTTAAAAACTAATTCCGTAATTTGTTCTTTAAATTCCATATTCATTTTGATAATTGGGAATGTTTCAATCAATTTTCTTACTTGAGTCAATCCTAAATATTTTCTCGTATAGTCCGCATTTGAATACTTGTAAGTAGTTAAAAATTCGCTATCTAATTTTTTACGGAAATATTCTAATGTTAAATTAAAATAATCTTTCAATAGAATTTGTTCTTCAACGGCAATATCAGGTCCTAAAAATAAATGTATTGGAGAAGTCCTATAAGTATTTTTTGAAACGTAAATTCCCTCTACTCCATGATCTTTTTGAATCTCGTAAAGTCCTGCTCTCCCATCATCAGAACCGGTATCCACGGTTCTTACATATAAAATATTTGATTTAACTTTATTATTTAGAAATTCGTTAACATTAAGCTCTAATTTTAAATATTCGTTAGAAACATAATTACTGGAATTAATAACCTTAATTTTAAAATTACCTCGATTCTTTTGAACTTCTTCTTTCAGTAAATAATAAGTAATCTTCAATGGATTTGCTGCTCTAAAGTGCTTAACAAATTCATCAAATTCAGCCCCTCCACGATATTTAAATTCTGGTTTCAAAACATATTTCCTGTTCAGTGTCGAATTCTTCTTGATTTTAGTTCCAATGAATTCTATTGGCACTTTTTGAGGTTTTTTCTTTCGTTTAAAATACGCTATGCATATATTTGTACCTGTAAATTCAAAAATTTTAGTTTCAAAAATATACATTTTGAGGATATCATAATATTTTAGAAAATCTAACCGGAACTTATTCGAAACGGCTGCTCCAAATATAAAATTTGAGGGAATAATGTAAATAAGGTTTTCGATATTGTTTCTCAAATCGTTAATCATGGCGATTTGATATAAATCTTGATAACCATCGTTCTTATTTTCAAAATATTTAAGATGATTTTCTGTTTCTTGATGTTTTCTGATATATCCAAGGTATAAATATGGTGGATTTGTAACGTGAAAGATTGGCAGTTCTTTCTTTTTCAAGAATTTAGGGAAACTTGAAAGATTATCTTTTAATTTAATTTTTTGCTCAGCGATGTATCTCGGAATATTGTAATATTGTACATTTTCTATGCATTTTTGAACCATCTTCGGTTGAATATCAAAAAGATAAATATGTCTTTTGAAAAACTTTTCTCTTTCTTCGTAAGGTATCTCGCTTAGGATAGGGAGTATCAAGTTTCCTTCTCCAGCATATAAATCAACCCAAAGATAATCGTATAATTTGTCTTTAATTTCGGGAAAAATATACTTTAAAAATATGTCTTTAGATGTTAAATGTACTCCCAGAGTTCTTCGATTGATTTTTTCCTTAGATTTTTTGGTTTTTTCCACCATTTAATTATGAATTATTCTCTTTTAACTCAAAAATATTTTTATTTTATTTATTTAAGTGTTATTAAAGAATCTTACTCATGGTAATTATACTAAAAAATTCTTGGAATTATTTAGATTTTAAAATATTTATATAAAGGTGTATCCTTATTTTTTATAATTATAACAATAAATTGGTTTTATGTTAATCGATCCTAAAGTTAAAAGATTAGTTATCTTCAATGCTGGTGGCGGTATAGTTACTAGACAAATGAAACTTACACTACAACAAGGGAGTAATGAATTTCAAATTCAAAATGTTCCGGCAAGTTTTGATCCGAGCTCAGCGGATATAAGATTAGAATATTCTAATCCACAAGAAGATAAAGATTTAATTACACTCCAGCAAACAATTGTATCTCTACCTGACATTAATAATGTACAACAACTTATTGACAGAGAGAAATCCGCAGCTACCAATATCATATCCTACTCAATAGATTTTACGTGAGAAATGAGAGAAAAAATTTCAACTATTTGTGAAGCGAGTTCCTATCGAACATACGCTGATATGTTTGGAACTTTTGATTTTATCATAAACTCTAAAAAGGAAAGTGATGTTATAGTAAAGATCCTTTACTTTGTGACCGATCTACGAATTCGATGGAATACAACCCTACAAGTAAATATAAATCCTGATGGAAAAACTGCCGAGCTGGAAGGTTTTTTAGTCGTTGACAACCAAACCGCTTTCTCATACGATGATGTAGAGCTGGGCTTCGCAATATTTGAACTTCCCTCTAGTGTTCCTCCTTCAGGATCACCCGCTCTTGTGCAACCTAGCCTCACTGCATTAAGAGACGAAATGCTTGGGGATCTGAATCGACTCAAATCCATAAAGAAAACGCAACGAATGAGATTTCTATAAAGGCGTTAATAAAGCTTAATAGATTAAGAATTACATATTACTATAATTTAATTTCTAATTCTTAATCTTAAATATAGTAAAGTTTTAAACAGATTTTATATGTTCTAAAAGTGATTAAATATGGAAAATGAGAGCAAGGAATCAGAAAAAAGATATGTTCCTTCTAAAGGAAAGGCTTTCATGGGATATTTTCTACCGTCAAATTCAATGGTTATTTCGAATATAGCTATTTTTGGTGCTTTAATATGCGTATTAACTATGATTATTGTTATTCCTATTCCGGCAACTCAAGGATTTATAAACATTGGGGATGCGGGTGTGATGATTACGGCGCTATTATTTTTTTATTTTCATTTTTTCCAAGAAAAATTTAAAAAAAATTTTATATATAAGTTCAAATGTATTTTTTTATATAAGTTGAAACTTATTCAATTTAAATGTGAAAAATAGTGGAAGAAAAAAGCGAAATTCAAGAAAAAGAAAAAAAATTTATTCCCTTTAAAGGTAAAAATTTCATGGGATATTTTTTACCCTCAAATACTAGCGTAATTTCGATGATTGGTATTTTTGGTGCCTTAATATGTGTATTAACATTAACAGTAATAATCCCTATTCCTGCAACAGAGGGATACATTAACATTGGAGATGTTGGAGTAATGATTACAGCTATGATGTTTGGACCTATAATTGGTGGCATAGCTGGTGGCGTTGGCTCAGCTATAGCGGATCTTATTGTAGCTCCACATTATGCGATTCCTACGTTAATAATTAAGGGATTAGAAGGGTTTGTAATAGGTATAATATCAAACCCACGGAAAAATTATAAAAAACTTAATTATAGAGATGTGATAGCTGTATTAGTAGGAGGTGCAATTATCGTATGTGGTTACTTTATTTACCAATCTATTATTTATGGTCCATTAATTGCATTAATCGAAGTACCAGGGAATATATTTCAATCCTTATTTGCAGTGATAATTGCACTTATTTTTGCTAAAACTGTACGAAAAAGGATTATTGATGGACTACCAAACGCGTTTGATAGAATATTTATAATTGAAGTCTAAACGCAATTATTTTATTAATTGATTAATTGGTTTAAACGGAAATCCTAAATCGTCAGCAATTGTCTTGATTGTAATTTCTCCTTTGAAAATGTTCACGCTTTCCCTTAAAGGAGCATTATTTCTTAAAACTTTTTTAATATCTTCGTCAGAGGCTAAATCTTCTAAAAAATCTATTAAATTTTCTGATAATGCTTCTGTTGCTGTTAAGCTATATGCGCCTGGCATGTTGTTAACGCAATAATGAATGACTCCCTCCTCAATATAAGTTGGATTATCATGAGTAGTAGGTTTACTAGTTTCAATGCAACCTCCTTGATCTATGGAAATATCTACGATTACGGAACCAAAATTCATTGATTTAACCATATCTCTCGCAATAATTCGAGGAGCTCTAGCATTAGGGATTAAAACAGTTCCAATTAGAAGATCGGCCATTTTAACACACTCTTTTAAGTTTCTAAGATTAGATTTAATTATAGTTATTCCTTTTGGGAATGTATCGTTTAAGTATCTAATTCTAGAAATATTTTTTTCTAGGATAATTACATGAGCTCCTAAACCATAAGCTGCTAATGCTGCGGATTGCCCAGCTGTCCCTCCTCCTATAATAACTACATAACCATGATGAATACCCGTAGCACCGCCTAACAGCAAACCTGATCCTTCATTTTTAATATTTAAAAGATTTGCTCCTACAATTACAGCCATTCTTCCCGCAATTTCAGACATTGGCATTAAAATTGGTAATTGACCATTAGATAATTTAACAGATTCAAAAGCTAAGGCAGTCGATTTCCCATTAACAAAAGTTAGAGCTAAGTCCTTATTGGCCGACAAATGTAAAAACGAAAATAATAAGGGACCGGGATTAAAATAGTTTAATTCTTCTTTAATAGGTTCTTTTACTTTGACAAGAATATCTGATTCTAAATAGACTTTTTGCTTCGAATCTATAATTTTAGCTCCCGCTTCAATATAATTCTCATCTGAAAATCCAGAAATCCTTCCAGCGTTGCGCTCAACAATTATTTTATGCCCTGAATTAATTAAATCCTCAACATTGCTAGGAGTTAAACTTACGCGACCTTCACCAATTTTAATTTCTTTAGGAATTCCTATAATCATTTTTTATTGACGCTCCAATATAATGATTTAATTATGGAAAAACCGCAGAAAATTTAAATTTTTTATAAATTAACTCTAATTATAATAAATAAAAAATAATTATGCAATATAATGAAAACTGCTATTGTTGAAAAAACTGCTATTGTTGAAACTAAATCCGGAAAAGTTCAAGGTTATAGAGAAAACGGTCTAGAAATATTTAAAGGTATCTTGTATGCGGAACCTCCTATAGGGGATTTACGCTTTCTTCCACCCGTTGCGAAAAAGCCATGGGACAATGTACTTGATGCCACGAAATATGGTCCTTGTGCGTTTCAAGGATATTCAGAACTTGAAGAATGGTTTGGCAAACTTCAACCAGAAAGCGAGGATTGTTTAAATCTTAATATTTGGACACCCGCTGCAGATAATAATAAACGCCCGGTAATGTTCTGGATACATGGAGGTGCTTTTAGTATCGGAGGAGGAATAGACCCGATATACGATGGATCAGCTTTAAGTAGACGCGGGGATGTTGTTGTAGTAACGATTAATTATCGCTTGGGATCATTTGGTTTCTTATATGTTCCCGATAAAATCGTCAATGTAGGATCGCTTGATCAGATAAAGGCGCTGGAATGGGTACGCGATAATATTGAACTATTCGGCGGTGATCCTAATAAGGTCACGATTTTTGGTGAATCTGCTGGAGGGCATTCTGTTGTATCTTTGTGCGCTATGCCTGCGGCTAAGGGACTTTTTCACCGCGTAATTGCGCAGAGCATGCCTTTTATTGATCCCACAGTAAGTGATAAAACAACGAAGAAAATAATGCGCAGATTACGCGTTAAGGGAGATCTTGAAGCAATGCGTGAAATTCCTCCAGAAAAAATTATTGACGAACAAAATAAAGTATATGCAGCAGATCCTACAAATGTCATGGCTTTAAGACCTTTAATTGTTGGTGATACCTTCCCTATACACCCATTAAAGGCTTTTCAAAATGGTGATTGTAAGGACATAGATTTCATGATCGGAACTAACCTAAACGAGTTTAAATTATTTACTGCTATGGAACCTTTGAAAACGATGATGGAGGTTGGTGCAGAAAAACTAGAAGAACAAATACTCGTATACCTAAGCACGATGGGGATGGATGTAAATAAAAGTAAAGAAATACTAACAACTTATAAAAAGACGAGAGAAGGAAAATTTTCTACAGATCCTAAAGAGATAATGACGGCTCTTATTACGGATGTAGCATTTCGAATCCCTACAATACGCTTGCTTGAAGCTCAGAGACCTCATCAGCCTAATACTTATAATTATATGTTTACATGGCCGTCGCCTGGGCTTGACGGAATTTTAGGTGCTTGCCACGCTCTCGAATTACCTTTTGTTTTTGGTTCGCTTGATCTTCCTAATATGGATCAGTTTGCTGGTAAAGGTCCTGACGTTGAAAACCTCAGCAAAAAAATGATGGATGCGTGGATCGCTTTTGCGCGCACTGGAAATCCTAACCACGATGGTATTCCCGAGTGGCCTTCTTACGATGTTGAAAAAAGATCTACAATGTTCCTTGGAAAAGAATGTAAAGCAGTCAATGCAGCCTTCGATAATGAACGAGAAGCGTGGGATGGACTTTTAGAAATTTAATTTTCTTTTTATTATCTTTTTTTTTTTAATTTTAATTTTAATTAACTAACGCTTATTTTTTATAGAAAAAAAAAAAAAAGGGATGATTGTATTCATTTTATATTTTATCTTTTATTTCTGTGAATACACAATATTTCGTGTTAATCAATTCACTCGACACACAAACCAGAACCGCTTGATGAAGTTGTAGCTCGTGAACTTGAAGAAATTGTTGATAATGCAAAACACTATTTATCATAGCGAGTTCCTTTTATGAAAGAAAAATTTACGATGTATCGTAAAATTTAAAAAGTATCATCTCCATTCAAATTATGATTTACGATTCATCGTAAAAATCAAATTTAGAATTTTAAACTCTAAACCCATAAATAAGAGGAAGTGAAAAAAAGATTTTAATATGGATAATATTATTTAGTTTTTTAGGAAGTATAGGAGCTATAATTGCCGCAGGAACATTTATTCTACTTAGCGAGAAACATCAGAAACCTCTAATTCCAATGCTAATAGCATTCGCAACTGGGATCTTACTTGCCACCGCAATCTTGGGATTAATCCCTGAAGCTATAGAAAAAGTTGGAGGACCTCACATAATCATGCCATATCTCTTAGGTGGAATTCTTTTTTTCTTTATCATGGAAAAAGTTGTAATCTGGAGAAATTGTCGAAACGAAGCTTGTGAAGTTCATTCACATGCCTCAGGACAAATTATTCTTCTTGGCGATTCGTTACATAACCTCACTGATGGTCTCGTAATCGCAGCCGCATTTTTATTAGAATTTCAACTTGGAGTTGCTGTAGGATTAACGATTATAGTTCATGAATTGGCTCACGAAACTGGAGATTTTGGTATCCTGTTACACTCTGGATATTCGAAAAAGAAAGCTTTTGTTTACAATCTCTTATCAAGCTCAACTACAATACCTGCTGGTATTGTTGGTTATTATATATTAGGAACTTTTGACTTTATCGTACCTTTTTTACTTGCAATCTCTGCTGCTAGTTTCATTTACATTGCGCTCACAGATTTAGCCCCAGATCTTCATAAACATACTGATTTCAAATATATTATACGTCAATTAATTCTCATAATTCTTGGAATTTTACTAATGGTCTTTTTATTATCCTTTGGTGTTCATGAACATTAACATCTTTATTTTTTTCCTAATAATAAAAATTTAGACGATTAGATGATTATAAAGAATGATGGACCTTGATTATAAAGTTTTAAAGTATTTATACCGTTCTCAAAAACCCATGAAAATTGGTACTATTGCTAAGGATTTAGGTATAAAACATTCAACATTAGGTAGTTGCATTTCAAAACGTCTGAGAACGAAAGGATATGTTAATTACGAAGCTTATCGTGAAGTAGAATTGACTCAAAGAGGTAAAAATCTCGCAATAGAATTAGTTCGCCATACACAACTTCTTGAAGTTCTATTATATAATGCATTAGGCTTAAGTAAAGAAGAAGCTCGAGAAGAAAGCGAGAAATTTAATTTATTGTTTTCTTGTAACACGATAAACATAATTTGTGAAAAATTCGGGCATCCAACTCGCTGTCCATGTGGAGAATTAATTTTAAATTCCAGTGAATGTTATTGTGAAGAAGAGCTTTAAAAATCAATACTATCCGATAATTACTTTACAATCTCGTTGGAAGCATACGCTTGTAAAATTTCTCCAAAAAATACATGATGATGTGCCATACTTCCGGATCCGCATTCGTGAACTACTTTGCATTCATAACTTAAAATACAATCTTTAATTGTTGGCACTTTTGTTCGTTTTCCATCAATTATTTCTAAATTTGCTCGTTGAAATTTATCTGTATTTCTTCCCGATGCTGATCCACAAATATTTATCGCGTTAGATATTTTCTCAGATGGTATATTTATTGTAAATTCTTTAACGCCTTTTGTTAATAATTCAAATGTATATCTACTTGGAGCTACAGCAGCAGTAATTACTGGGATCATCCAAAGTTCGCCGATTGTTTTCCACAAAAGCGCCATCACATTTGCTTTTCCATTATTATCCATCGAAACCATTAATGCAGCTTTCGACATGAAATGCTCCATATAATCATAAGGTCGAATTTCCATTCTGTTTTCTGACATTTTTTTTCAGATTATTTGGTTATATTAAATTTTTTTGAAAGGATTATCATTTAAAATTAATTTAAAAAAATAAATATTTACAGAAATTTTTTGTTTTAATAATTAAAATATAATTTTTAGCGATGGATAAGATATTTAAGCACATAGAGCAACTAGCCAAAATACCAAGTATACATCCAAACGAAGAACCCGTTCGGAAGTATATTATTGAACAATTGGAATCTATGGGAAAAAAATACAAAATAGACGCCATTGGTAATCTCTATCTAATACCTGAAAAAAAATCAAAAGTACTTCTCTCAGCACACATGGATAAACAAGCAGATCCTTATTATAAAGATCTAAAAACTCACATACAAGGAAAATTAGATGATGCAGTAGGTATCGGTATTATTTTAGCTTTAGCTGACCATCACGAATTTTATAGTTTTTTTACAATAGGAGAAGAACTTCGACAGATTGGATCTAATTTTGCATTAGATAGAGGGCTAATACCTAAAGTAAAGAAGGTTATTGTAATTGATACAAGTCCTAAGAAAAAGATGGAAAAAGGTCCTGTTTTTTATACTTCCTTTTTGGATATTCATCCCTATGATAATTACATAGCAGAAATTAATAATATTGCTAAATCTTTAGGTATTAATCTACAACCGATGCCTGGGGCTATTAACGATGGAATCGTCTTGATTCAAGCAATTAGGAACACTATTGCATTAGAACCACACATAGATAATTATCACAGTTCTATGGAACTATGTTCAAAAAAGGATGTAATTGATACATATAGAATTATTGAGAGTTTTTTAATAAATAAATAATAAAAAAAAGAAATTACGAAGATTAATAGATTAAATTCTATAGAATTTAATTTAAGAAACTATTAGCTTTTCTTAGCCTTTTTTCAGCACCGCTAACTATAGAATTAATAATGTCTGGAACGCTTTCTATTGCATTAATAATTCCAATACTCTGATCTAAAAGCACCGCACCATCATCCATGTTTCCATCGTATATCATTTCGTAGTATTTTCCATCTTCTAATAATTTTTCCATTGTCATTCCTTCTTCTTCAGCCATTTTATCTTCTTTACTGGCGACGAGGCCGTGATGTAAAGAGTAATTGTTTTTCCAAAGTCTAATTGGACCTAAGAACCCAGTAACTAACACAGTATCTTGAGCTTTAGCTGGAGGTACAATTTTTTTATATTTTTCGTGAAATTCGCTTTCCTTGGACGCAATGAATCGAGATCCCATCGCAATTGCACCAGCACCCATAGATAAAGCGGCAGCAAGACCTTCACTAGTCGCAAAACCACCACATGCAATTATAGGAAAATCAGGATATTTTTGCTTAACTTGTTGCAGCAAAACTAATGAACTTACTTTTTCGTATGATTGATGTCCACCACCTTCAGTACCCGTACATACTAAACCATCACATCCAGCGGCTACACATTTATCTGCTAACCATAAGGCTG
>JAUWBH010000188.1 GCA_030605085.1 Promethearchaeota archaeon
ACTCCGTTCAAGTGATAGCTCAAAAAATCTGTAACCTCAAGGAAATATTTCTACCTATTTACAAGTGGTTGTTCTCACAATTCGAGGATTCTGAGCCTCGTTTGAAAAAGAGCAGTCCCTACCGTAAATAGTTTGAGTTACAGGAATTTTTTGAGCATTGCGGGACGACTTCCGAAGTATTGCAAAGAACATTACAAATGAAGTATGTCTTGAACTCGGCGACGAGCGAACAGCCTGATAACCTTAGGGTTGGTCTTTCCTCTAACGGAGAGATTGAGGATTATCATAAATTTTGGAATTTTATAGAAATTTCCAATTTTTTATAAATAATTAAAAGGTTATAGTTCTATGTTTTATAGTATAATTCTTCGTTTATTCTTGGTAAAAGAGCACATATTACAGCTTGCGTTAAAATTTCGGTTCTTGTTATTTCATTTTTGCTTAAAAAACTAATAGCTCCAGTTTCGTTTTTCAAGTTCATATTATTTGAAAGAGCACCCATAATATCGCCAATTTCAATCTCCTTGTTTGATAAAATTTGGTTAATTACAAATTGCGGATATTCAAAAGCAATCCCAGATCCTATAGTTAACCTATTATATTCATCAATTATTGCACAAAATTGGAAATCCATGTAATTAGTGCTGGTTTGTGGAATCTTGACTAATCCTGCTTCAATTCCAACACCAAAAACATTTTTAAGAGCCTTTTCTTGGTAAGTAAGATAAGTTAACGCTGAATTCGCTCTATTCGTAGCACCTTTTATTATAAATTCTATTCCAATGGGTTGTTTAGGTACATTAGAATCAGCCTTAATTTTATAAACTTGGAATTTTTTGAAATATTTACTGAACGCAATTTTAACCGCATTAACTTTCGTAGGATTTAATGATCCAACGCAAATATGTGTTTTAATCCTAACCAACCTGCGTTTAATATTAAAGAAATTAATAATGCAATTAAATAATGTTTATATGATTAAAAAAATGATATAATTTTTAAGGAATTTTTACTATACAATAAATCAGATTACGTAAGTAAAAAATTATTCTTTAAAAATACTATGAAAGTAGCAAAAGGTAAAATTTCAAGAAAAAAATCAGGTAATCGTGGATATAATAGTTATTGGGTATATCTCCCAAGTAAAATTTCCAAAGATAAATCGTTTCCTTTTAAAGATAAAGAAGAAATAACTGTGGAACTTAAGGATGATACTTTAATAATTAGAAAAATCTATAACCTTCGCGAAATAACGAAAAACTTCGGTGTTGATGACGCTACGCTCCCAAATTTGATAGAAAAAAAGGCCTTACAAAATAAACATCTACCCTTTCTTAACTTTCGAGACAAATCCTTTTCTTATTTGGATACAAATAAAAATTCAAATCAAATTGCCCATGGACTCTTGAAATTAGTTGAGAATCTAAAATTAAGTAATCCAAAAATAGCATTGTTGTTTCCTAATTGCCCTGAATTCATTTTTTGTTGGTTTGGTATTGCAAAAACAGGATGTGTGCTCGTCCCTATCAGTCGTTTTTTGGAAGGTGAATTACTTGAATTCGTTTTAAAAAATAGCGATACTGAGATTTTAATTATTGATTACCAATATTTTCCACAATACAAAAAGATTAGTTCTAATTTACCAGAGATTAAGAGAGTCTTAATTCGAAATGCTCCAAAAGGATTTAAGTTTGACAACAAATTCTTAGATTTCCAAGAAATAATCTCAAACAATTTAGAGAATCCAAATATTGCTATTAAAAATTTTCATCCTCTAGAAATTTTATATACTCAAGGAACTACCGGTAAACCTAAAGGAGTGTTATATAGACATTATTCTATCTTATCAGGTATTAGTGTTGGAAGAGAACTGGAAGAGAGTGGGCTTAGTCGCAAGAATAAGAGATTAATTCGCTTAGTTAGAAATAAAATTTATTGCCCTTTACCCTTGTTTACAGGGGGTTCTCGGTTTATGGTAATAATTCCTGCGATGTTTTACGACGCGTCGGTTACTATCGCAAAATTTGATGCTCCGACATTCTGGGACGATATAAATAAATATAAACCTCATGGAATTTGTTATTTTGGGTCCTATTTATCCGAATTGATGAATCAAAAACCAGAGGAAAGAGATAGAAAACATTCAGTGAAATTTGCATTCGGTTTCGGAGCTCGTAAAAAGATATGGGAAGCATTTGAAAGAAGATTTGGCATTCCGATACTCGAGGCATGGTCGTTAGTAGAAGGTGTAGGAATGACTATCAATACAATAGGTTCTAAAGGAGGAAAGGTAGGTTCAGTGGGAAGGCCTGTAAGAGGCTTTGAATTAAAAATTCTTGATCCAAAAGGAAAAGAATTACTTCCTGGTCGGAATAACATCGGTGAAATTGTATCAAGGACAAAACTTCCCTTTGACTTGGAATATTATAATTTACCGAAAGAAGAAACTACTAATATAAGAAAAAATAGATGGGTTCACACGGATGATTTTGGTTATAAAGATAAAGATGGCTTTATTTACTTTTTAGGGAGGCATACAGATATGATACAAAAAGGAGGAGAGCCTTTTTTTGCAATCGATATCGAAATGGTGGCAAATTCACATTCTCTTATCGTTGAAAGTGCCGCTTTTGAAGTTCCTAATGGAGAATCTCCTAGTAAAGCAATAAAAATTTGCGCAGCAATCAAAGATGGGGCGACAATAAGTCATGCAGAACTCTCTAATTATCTATTTCAAAATATGGCTTATTTTATGGTACCACAATTTATAGAATTTAAAAAAGAATTACCAAAAAATGACATAGGTTTAATTCAGAAGTTCCTTTTGAGAAAAGAATGGGAAAATAAACATTCAAGAAAAAATACGTACGATACTTTGACTAAAAACTTCGTAGTAATTGACTAAATTAATATTTCACATCATTTCTAATTTTCAATTTAATTTTGTAAAGTTGTCATTTTTACGTACGTAAAAAGAATTTAGAAA
This sequence comes from Promethearchaeota archaeon, assembly GCA_030605085.1. The sequence goes on from JAUWBH010000188.1 coordinate 2,987, forward strand.
AAAAGGTCTAAACATTTAAATAGAACTTAAGAATAATAATCCAATTAACAAAGATTTTTCAAAAAAGTCAATATATTAAACAATTAAAAAAAATTAAAAAAAGTGATTTTAAAATGAGTACATGGGAAGAAGAAAAAGTATCTGGAAAGAAAAGAGCGTCTTACTCTATGATATGGTTTATGGATTATATTGCAATAGCGGGTATTTCAATCATTATTTTCTACTATTACGAGGTCGAGATCGGGTTGGGTATCTTTTATGTAGGTCTTGCATTTGCAATATTTGCGGTATGGAACATGATTAACGACCCTCTCATTGGTTTCCTGACTGATAAGCCCATGCGATGGTCGAAAAAATATGGTTTGCGAATGCCTTGGATCCTTTTTGGAGGTATTCTGACGATATTATTTTACTTCCTTTTATTCACGGTACCCAATATCGACGCAAAGAACGACCCTTGGTCTATATTTTGGTACATGGTAATTGTAACTTGCATTTACGACACCTTTTATACAATTCTTACCACTCATGCCTATGGTGGATTTACCAATATATTTCGCACTGCGGATGATCGTAGGAAAGGCGGTACAATAGGCCAGTGGATGGGTACAATATCAAGGTTCGTTATGCTAGGAATAGTAGTTCCTTACATCATTATTTCCGGGGATCCAAGCTCGTATATTAGAGCGGCAATAATAACTTCTATAGTTATGGCTATCGGGTTGGTCTTATTTATTCCTGGTATCCATGAGAGCGAATCTGTGAAAGAGCGTTACTTTAAGGTCCATGAATATTTGGAAAAAGGAAAATTACCCTACTTTAAATTCCTTAAAATCGCGTTTAAACAAAAAAACTTCAAGTTAGGTCTTTTAACTTTCGCTCTGTTCACGATTGCCTATAGTCTCTATTACGCGTCTACAATATATTTTGTTAACGAAGTCATCCCTCCATCTGAACAAGAGTGGGGGGGTATGCACATCCTGGTGGGTGCTGCTATAGCATATACTTTAGCTTTTTGCATATCAATATTTATATGGTCTCGTTTTGTTGCAGATAGAATTGGGGCTGCGAATCTATACGGAGTAGGTTTGATATTTTTAGGCTTGTGTTTTTTAGCATCTATGTGGATGACGACTGGAATCGAGTATGTACTTTGGCATTTATTAGGGGGTATAGGAATAGCGGCCTTTTCTGCCATATGGATGGTAATTAGTGCGGATACCAATGACGAGGTCACTAATGCGTGCGGGAGACATCAAGAAGCCTCGCTTATGGGATTTAGAAACTTTTTCTTTCGTTTTTCATTTTTCGTTGTAGCTATAGTTTTGGGATTAACCCACATTCTAACGGGGTATGCCCCGGGTGTGGCTGAACAAACCGAGTTTGCCAAATTGGGGATCCGAATAAATGTAGGATTGATTCCCGCTCTCGCTTGTTTTGTAGGAGCTTGTGTGATGTTTTTTTTATACGACCTAAAAGGAGATAAAAGAGAACAATTAATGAAAAGTTTGCGTGAAAAGGGGCTCTAAAAACTCCAAAATTACAAAATAATAATAAAATTTTTTTTTTATTTACTTTTTATAATACCATTTAAATTTCTATTTGAATAATCTAAAAAAAGCAGATATATCATCTGTAGTATTAATTTGACTATTTAAGTTTTAAACTAAGCATTCATTTAAATTTTTAATGAATAAAATAAGTCGATTATTAATTATTTTAATCCTATTTTTTTTAAGTTCCTTAACCCTTGTGTATTACTTCTTCTCGTACAATTTGAATCCTTTTGAATTGAATATCAATAGGATTATTATTTTAATTTTGTTTAATTTAGTCTTTTATATTCTTGTCTTTTTAATCGATATTAATTACTTTAAGCAAATTTATAAAATCGTATTACTAATTATAATTTCTCAATGGATTTTTGAGTTTTCATTCAGAATCTTTAATTTAAATCCCTGCTCTTATTACTATCGATTATGGGAATTAAATATTTTGTTAACATTTTCAATTTTAACTCCAGGGTTGCTTTTATTTATTATTTATTATATCATAATGAAAACAGCAAAACATAACAATGCTGGAATTAGAAAGTATCACATACATGAAGGCTTTGTAGGCGTCATTTTTACTATTATAGCGATAATACTTTTGATTCTTCGTGGTTTTTTAGTTCTATACGGAAGATTTTCTGGATATTTTAAAATTCTTTTGGCAATTAATCAAATTATCTTATTTTTTTTTATGTTTTTTGGAAGTTTTTTGATTTTTAGGGATTGGCACGACATAGTTCGATTTAAATTCATTGAAACCAAAAAGAATGAGAGCAATAACATTGATCAAGATTCCCAAACCTCCATTTTTAATCATGTTACCCACGCGAACATTAATTTTTTTGAAATTCCAAAATTAACGACCTATCCATTTGGAATGTTATTAACAATTTTAGGGACCTATATCATTGGAATTGCGAGTGGATTTGTGTTTAAAGGAATTTTTAGTATATATAACGAAGATATCATTTATTTTGGATATCTGTGTGTCTTTCTCTCTGGAGGATTAATTGGAAGAGATTGGTTGAGAGTTTTTAAAAAAATTAGTCCAAATCATTACCAAGAAATCGAATTCGCAGTAAACAACTTAAAAAAAAGAATATAATAATTAATTTAACGATATTTAAGTAAGTTAACGTTAAATTCTCTTTTTAGAATCTCGTAGAACTTGGACATCGGAAGTCCAATAACATTTGATGACGAGCCTTGTATAGATTCTATAAATAAACTTGCTCTTTCTCTGATTGAATAAGCCCCTGCCCTACCAATCCATTCTTTAGATTTGATGTAATCCCATATATCGTCATCTGCTAATTCCATAAACCTCACTGAAGTACATTCGTAATCCACTTTTACTTTAGGATTATTGGTCTCGGTAATAGCAATGCCCGTTATAAGATTATGAGTTTTTCCAGATAATTTTTTTAAGATTTGAAAAGCTTGCTCTTCATTATTAGCCTTTTCAATAATTTCTCCATTAAGTTCCACAATAGTATCTGCGCCTATAATGATAGAATCTTTATTTTTATCGGATAATACCCCTTTAGCATTAAGTGCCTTTGCTTTAGCCAATTTTTTTGCCAATTCAATAGGATTCGATATTTTTTTTTTATACATATCTTCATTAACTTTAGTTTCTAAAACTTCAAAAGGAATTTTAGCCCGTTTGAATAGTTCCCTCCGATCAACAGATTTTGAAGCTAATACAATGTGTTTCATGTTTTCTCGTGGTTTTTTAATAGCTTTTTATGTTTTGTCTATTAGTAAAAATTTAACTTTTATCGTATTAATAATTTTATTAATTTTAAACAATTCTCTTATAGAGGAATATGGATGTATTTTATTTTTATGTATGGCTTTTAATAATAATATCGTCATATTGTATTATTCTTTATGGATATTTTCGTTTTTCAACTAAAGAAGAAGGATTAAATAATATTTTATGTTTTGCTGCTTTATTTATTGTTTTTCTTCACGTTCCTATTGTTCTATTGTTGATGTATCAGGATTATGGCCTACATGAAGAATTAGTACCTGTGTTTGCATTATCATTCCTTATACCACTATTAATAATAGGCTTAGTCACTTTAATATCAACAATTTTTTTATTACTTTATAGAATTATTTTTAAGTCTAAGGATATTTCAGCTCTAGAAAAAAGAATCATTTCTAAAATACAGGACACGAGTAAAATTCGAAGGGATGTATATAGAAAAATTTGGCACATTTCTTTGTTGGGGTTATTTACGCAATCATTTTTGCGATTTCATTTATGTGTATTGATCTATTTACAAGAAAACCATTAAATATATCAGATAATCTACTTATTCCTATTGGATGCTCTCTAATTTTTATTTTTATTAGATATGGTTTCGATTTAAATTATAATACAATTATCTTACAATTTTTTTAAAATGTTTTTAAGTTAATCTATAATAATAATAATTTTTTCGAAAGCTTTAATAAATTCGAGTTATAATAATTCATTAATTAAATATTATGCTGGAGAAATGATTATTACGCTTTTATTCTTACCTGTTTCTATTTTATGTGTTGTAATTGTTATATTTATGTTTATCCATATTTTTAAGACATGGAATTTAGAAGATAAGAGGATATCTAAAAAAATTAATGAACTTGTATATACTTTTTTGACTTTAGCATTTGCCATATATTATCCATTTTTAATATTAAGACTTTCGGGAAATACTAAAGGAATCATTTTTCCTAACGCTGTAGACGAATTTACTCTCTTAGGAAACATTTTTATTGTAGGAGTAATGATTGGGATTAGTATGTGGGGAATTTCAGCTAAAATTAGAACTATTAGAAATCCTGAACTCTTAAAGGAAAAAAACAATTACGAACTTTTTTGTAAAAAATTATTGGAAAATTATTCTGAAAGAAGCAAACTACAACGAAGAGTTACTCATATTCTTCCCAGTGCAGTAGTTAGTTTATGTATCATTATTTATTACTTTTTATTTCAAGGACTTTTGGGAAATGCTTGGAGAAATTACGCTTTATTTTTCGTTGTTATTATTGGCATTGATTTTGCTTTAACATTTTTGCTTGAAGATTTAATACGATTATTTGATTTTAGTTATATGCCCCCGAGTGCTATAAAAATGTGTGCCGCGGGATTAACTCAAGATGAATTAGATACATTTTCAAGTACATCTATCATGGTATTCTCTTTTGGACCATTCATATTTCTTAGTTTCCCAATATTCTTTATAGTCCTTCTTGTAACTTCAATATCTGATGCAATGGCATCTATTATTGGTATTTCAGTCTCAGATAAAAAACACTGTTTTCCAAAAAGTTCAGATAAATGTATTGAAGGATATATAGGAGGTTTTACATTTACTTTTATTTCTACGGTATTTGGAGTAATATTCTCTAATTTTTTTGGATTCTCTGATTGGTCAATAGTATTAGCATTGTATCTTGCTTTAACTCTATCAATTGTTTTTGTTTTGATAGATATTATAACAAGTAAAGTAAAGTTGTCAGATAATTATCTGAATCCATTAATTACTGGGATTGTTATTATTCTATTTCTAATGTTATTTAACATTTCAATTTTCTAGAAAAAACACTTATTGACAAGTAGAGATATGTGGATTACTTTAATCTGAATTTTTATCTTGATTGCTCAATAAAACACCTACCTTTAGGGAGGTGATGAATTGAGTTTAAAAAAATTACTAAACAATCGTACTCCTTTCCTATAAATTCTCTAAAAATATATTTTAAGTAATCGCGTATCTCTTTGGTCGGATAACCAACGATCTCAGGAAAAGAACGCGATTTTACCGTTGGAACGACGGAAAGTCAAGCCTTTGGAGGAAGTGTAAGACTTGTCGGGATTCTTGAGTCTTGTAAAGCTGTTTTCTGTGAATTAGGAATCTACTGACTTTAGGCAGTAGTAGTTCAATAAAAATTAACCCCCAAAATAAATATAAAGGAAGGATACATCATCTCCATCCTTTAAAACCGTCTGTAAAAAGTTTTCGTGACGATAACTTCTTCCGTTTATTATAATGGAAAGAAAAGAACTAAATACGCCTTTTTTATTTTTATCCCAAATTAATTCTTCAAATTTATCCCCATATGCTTCCTTTAGTCTATCAAATAATTCTAATAAGGTTAATTCTTTTTCAAATTCCATTTCGCTATTTGTTTTTTTTGTTAATTCGTTAAATGGGGGGCTAAAATGGAGTTTCAACCTAATTATCTTATTTCACTTTTTTCCGTTTTTATTGTCGTTCTTAAGTTATTTAATAATAATAAAAATATAAAATTTTAACGTTAATTTTTCATAAGTTAAAAAATAATAAAAGAAAATAAATTTTTTAAAATTCAATTATTTTCTGCTACAAGCTGGACATTCATCAGTAGTAATTAATGACAGTTTAGATTTGTGAAGCATTGTTGACTCGTGAATCTTTTTAGTCATTAATGGCAATTGCTTTTCGTGAATAATTTGAGCGGGAATAATTAACGCAATTCCTAAAAAAGGAACGAGTACCACAAACAAAATAATTAAAGGGGTCAAACTTAGGAATATTGTCTGAATAATCAAAGAAATTAGATTTGCTAAAAAACTAATAATACCAAAACCCTTAAATTTACTAATATAAAACTTGTGGACTGTTTCGACTGTTTCAGGGGATCTTCTTTTAAGGGCTTTTTCTGGATCGGTTTTGCTCATAACACCAGAATCATATAATAGCCAGAGCGGCACTAATAATAATATAACAATCGGAAATGCAATGAAAGCCGCGTTGAATAAGGCTAAGATCATATTATTTGGCACGCCTCCTATAGCCCACATATTCGCACCTGTGCTATTAACAATTACTTGGGATAGAACGCAAATTAATAGTCCAGGCGTAATTGCACGTTTTGAAACATCACTTATGGTCCATTTGCCGAGTTGAGCCTTCATATCAAGATATAAAAGCCTAGATTTGCCGAAAATTCTACGATATATCTTGAAATATACCATAGCAATAGTGGGTGAAAACCAAATTAATAAATAACCTATAATAGGCATTAAAATCAGTAGTATTATCACATCTATAATTACTGAACCAGGAATGATAGGTATTAACTCAGTAGTAGATGGTGTAACGATAACCAAATAAATAGCATAAGTAGCAAAAATTAAAATAATGAATGGTAGAAAGATTATATGAGATTTAATTCCAGAAGCATACCTATTTGGTACAGATTTGTCTCTAAAATGTAATTCTGAATCTGATTCTAAGTTGTTATTAGCATTCATATTACTCATGTTGAAGATTATTTTGGGCAATAATCAAGTATAATAAAAGAGTTATAAATCCTCTTTTTAATTTTTTCTAACAGAGGTAAATAATAACATAATATATTTTTAATGTTAATTTTTTATAAATTAAGAAAATTGGGATAAAACATTTTTTATTGGGATTCTCCAATCATAACTAGATAAATTTTATCAAGTAATTTAGGATTATAGAGTAGGAGAGCTGTTAAAACAAGATTTTAGTGCAACTAAACCAACTTTTTAATCTACTTACAACTTTTTACGGCAACTCTAAAAGAATTCTTAATATATTTAAATCATAATACGTAGGGATAATCTATAAACATAGAGAATAAAAAAACATTTCAGAGAAAATAAAAAATGGAAAAAAAGGAAAAAGGAGAAAAAGAGGAGAATGCTGTCTTTGTTGGTCGTCGTCCTACGATGAATTATGTAATGGCTGTAATGATGATCCTGAATAAAGGAGAAGATTGTACCGTAAAGGCTCGCGGCAGAGCGATCTCTCACGCCGTCGATATTTGCGAGATTTTAAAAAACCGCTTTTTGAAAGGAGCTGAATATAAAGAGATTCGCATTGCTACGGAGGTACTTAAGGGCGAGGATGACCGTGAAAATAATGTAAGCTCAATAGAGATCGTTGTTTCGCCTCCAACAAAATAAATAGAACTCGAATTTTTTAATGGATTTATCGATTTAATTATGTAAGATTTAAGTTGACTTATTTGAATCTTCTTTATTTTTAAAATTTTTATATTGATCTTTTACCTCGTCAAGATCTAAGGTTATAAGAGTGTGTCCTTTATGATTTACTTCAAAAAGCCTTATAAGATTTTGATTTTCTGGTTATTTGGATGAATAATTACATACTCTCTACACTTTATACAACCTCGAGCCCTAATTTTTAACGCCTCAAAATGTAATTCTCTAAAGGAAATATAGTGATATGGGATATATTCTTTTTTAATCGTGTTTTAAATAAATGTTATATCTTGATACTATGAATTTTCCATATTTTTTTTAGCAATACCTAGTTCCCGTACTTTACGATTTAATTTTAAAACCGCTTCTTTTACGAATTTCTTGTTTTTTGCTCCTGTACAGACAACTTTTCCAGTTGAAAATATCAGGAAAACAGTTTTAGGATCTTGCATACGGTAAATTAAACCTGGAAAGACTTCTGGCTCGTACATGGTATTTTCCATTACAATCGCAGCCATATTTAAATCTATATATGTATGTAAATCTCCACTTGCGACAATGTTCTGAATCGTGATTTCTGGATTAGCCACTTTAATTCCAGCTTTTTTGATATATTTTACTACTTTTTCTACACTAGGACCTGCCTCATCCGCTCTTCGAAGTCCTGTGATTACCATTTTTCCCGTAGAGAAGATAAGAAATGTTGCTTTAGGTTCAGTGATTCTCATAACAAGACCTGGAAATCTTTCGGGATTATACTCTACATCTGGGAGTTTACGGGCGATTCTGGTAAGATCTATTTTTTCTGTAATTTCCATAGTAACTGTGGCAACTACATTTTCGATTTTATAATCTAGTTCAAAATTGGATTCATCGATTTTTTTTTCTTCTTCTGACATATTATTACTCTAAAAAGGAATAAGTTTTATTTGAAATTTGGGCTAATTTTATAAAGAAAGGATCAATTATAAAATAGCCGTTTTTTTTGTTTTCTACGTTGACATCACCCAATTCTCCATGTTTGGTAGTTCTATCAGTTTTAGATTATTAATATAGAAGCTACCTCGTACATTCCGAGC